>CAZPSR010000020.1:0-19016 GCA_964589135.1 uncultured Syntrophomonas sp. | reverse complement strand
TAATATTGCTGGTCAGGATGCACCGGCGATTAAAGCAGATGGAAGAAGAGATGCGGCAGATGATGGATGAAAAGAAATAGATTATTGTCCTAAGGTTCACGATACTAAGACTACCAAACAAATGTTTAGGCGGTGAAGGTAGTTCCCTTGAGGAATTCAAGCTCTTACTGTTAGAATCGTGCCTCCATTACAGAGCTACTCATAAAGTGGAAGGAAGAAACCATCCCGTTGCCGTCATCTATGAACAGGAACGCCGAAGCCTTCTTCTCGCTTTTTACAGGCAAAACAATTGCGGTCATTTCTTGGTGGATATTATCCAGTTCCGTTTTTGAGGTCGCCTGGGGTTTACCTAAATAAATTATTGAATTTTCGACATAAAATTCATGCTTTTCTGCTCATAGGGTAGATGGAATACGGGGTAACATGGCCCATGGTATGCATAAACTTGCTGATCAGGATCTAGGCCTTTAAAACAGAGTGCTCGATCAACTGTAATCCAACTAGTGAAATATGTAGCAAAATGTTGTATAATGTAGATATTGCTGATAGTCTTAATATATTATTCAAGTTTGCTGCAAAAAACATTGTTTCATTCTAAACGAAAAGGAGTGTTTGAATAGTGGATACTCAAGCAAAAATCAAACAAAACTTAGCTGCTGCTGATAACCTGATGGCTAAATATTGGGACTTGTGGCTGGTGGGACTGGGCAGTATATCCTGGAGTCAGGAACAGTTCGATAACATGCTTCGCAAGTATTTAGAACAAAGCAAAGAAGCTCGTGAAGAAAACAGTAAAATAATTAATGAATTAATGAATCAGGTTAAGAATAACCAGGTACAAATGCAGAGTATGATTCAAGAAGCAGTTAATACTGCCTTGGAAAACGCCCAGCCCACATTTACTTATATTGAGGATCTAAACAAAAAGGTAGAAGAGCTTAGCAAGAAAATAAACTCCCTATAAATTTACCAGGCATTTTAAGGGAGGTACCTGGCCTATGGTAAAGACTTTCAAGAAGACCAGGAGGAGGAGAGCATTCAAATCATGTCTGAGCAAGACGAACAGAAAAAACCGACCGAAGATAAGAATATTATTTTTCCCGACTTGGTGGAGTTGTGGAAAGAGATGTATTTCAAAACCGAAAAGGCCTGGGCCGATTCGTTTAATGAATACGTCACTACTGATTCCTTTTCCCAGCTGTTGAACCAGACGGTGGAACAACAACTTAAACTGGAAAAAATGAACCGCAAGACTACCGAAAAATTTTGGGATAACAGTGCATTACCCTCCAAGAAGGATGTCGCTCGGATTGCTGAACTGGTTATTTCCGTGGAAGAAAAGGTTGACACTTTAGACTATGAATTACTAGCCAATCTCAGAAAAATGGCCGATAATTTGGGGGGTCTGGTTAATGTCCTGGAAAAAGACAAAACCGAAACCGCCTTAATTAGTAATTTGGATGATAAATTGCTCAGTTTGACCAAAAGCCTGGAAGGATATAAGGATGAAATGCTGTCATTACGAAAAGAAGTGACTAGCCTGAACAAAAAGGTGGACAAGCTGAGTAAAAGCCTAACCCCCGCTAAGGCAAAATCCAGTAAGAGCAAAAGCCAAGATGAAGGTTAAAGCACCCCATTGCAGTTACTTTTTAGAGGGGGTTCACCACTAATGATCGAACATATTTATACTGAACTAAAAGTAGGGGATATGGGCTATGTTGAGAAGACTTTGACAGAATCAGATGTATATGGTTACGCTGGCATCACCGGTGACTTTAGTTGGCTGCATGTTAACAAGAAACGTGCTCAGGACGGGCATTTCAAAGGACGCATTGTACATGGCATGCTGCTTATGGGACTGATCTCCAATGTAGTAGGTAATCAAATGCCGGGAGCAGGAACCATTTATGAGAGTCAAACTACGAAGTTTATCAAACCCTGTTTTATTAATGATACCATTACCGCTGAAGCAGAGGTAATTGAGCTTATGCCTGCTGGAAGAGTAAAGTTAAGGACCTGTTGCTTTAACCAGTATGATGAACTGATTATGGACGGTATCGCTATAGTCATTCCACCGAGAAAGCATATTATGAAAGCCAGAGAAAGAGGTGCTTGGGGGGAGGCAGAGCATGAGAGACGTTTTTCTGAGTGGATCAGCAGATGAAGTGGGGCAGCAGATCCAGAAGAGTTACGATAACTTCATAACCAACACCCAAAAATGGGTGGAGATGCTGCAATTCGATCCTGACCCGCAGACCGGATTAACTCCCAAAGATGTGGTTTGGAAAAAGAATAAATCCACTCTTTATCGCTATAGGGTACCCCAGGGAATAAAATATAAAACTCCAGTGCTATTTGTGTACGCCATGATCAATAAGCCTTATATCCTGGACTTAATCCCCGGAATGAGCCTGATTGAGCACCTGGTCAACCAGGGGTTTGATGTATACCTGCTGGACTGGGGCGAATTTGCCTGGGAGGACAGGAATTTGAGTTTTGGCAACATAGTCCATGACTATATTGCCAGAGCGGTACAAAAGGTTGGTCAAATCTCCCATAGCCAAGAATTAACTATAATCGGGTATTGTATGGGCGGAACCCTTAGCAGTATGTATGCCGCCCTCTATCCTCAGCCAACTATTAAAAACATAATGCTGCTGGCAGTGCCTATAGATTTTGCCGACGCAGGCGTAGCCTCCAAGTGGTTGCAAGCATCTATCTATGATGTGGATAAAGTAGTTAATACCTATGAACTGATTCCTAAGAACTTTATTGATACGGGCGTAAAAATGTTAAGACCCTTTACTAACTATTGGGTTACCTATACCCGTTTGTGGAAATCCATCGATGAAGAAGCGCCTGTGGAAGCCTGGAAGGCTTTAAATAAATGGGTTAATGATAATGTTGATTTCCCTGGTGAAGCTTACCGACAGTGGATAAAGGATTTATATCAGGAAAACAAACTGGTGAAAAATGAGTTCAGCATTAAGGGACAAAGAGTGGAACTTGCCAGGATAAAGTCTAACCTATTGGTACTGGCTGGGGAAAAGGATCATTTAGTTTTACCAGGCCAAGCCCAGGCCGCTTGTAAGGCTTTTTCTTCGGCAGACAAAAAATATCTGGAGTATCCGGTAGGCCATGGCGGCCTGGTCTTTGGCCGCTATGCCAAAGAAAAAGTATATCCAGTGATAAGTGGATGGCTGGCAGAACATTCCTACTGATGATTGATGCGTCAGCTTGTTTAGTAGTGCTAGAGCACTTATTGAGGAAAATATTATTGACCGTAAATCTAAATTGAGGTGCAAAAGATATGAATGTAAACCACTGGGAGGCAATATTAAGCTTAGAAGAAAATCAGCCCAGATCCCTGGGGTTGGAACTGGAAAACCTAGCGTGCCATCAAGCTGATAAAATTGGCCTGATATATCAGGATCGCCAAATAAGCTATGATGAACTAAATCGAAATAGCAATCGTTATGCGAATTATTTTTATAAAGAAGGTTTCCAAAAGGGCGATGTAGTAGTTTTGCTGATGGAAAACCACCCTGAATACCTTATGGCCGTCAGTGGCTTGAGCAAACTGGGGGTTATTGTGGCTCTGGTCAACACCGATATTCGTGGTGATACCCTCACCCATGATATTAACATTTGTGAGGCCAAAGCCATTATCGTAGAGCTTCGATTGCTGGACTCATTTGCTGAGGTAGTCTCAACCATCCGGATGAAGTCGCCTGGCCATGTTTTTGTGATAGATAATGCTGGAGATACCCAAGCGGTACCCGAAAACATGATTGATTTAACCATGCTGCTTAAAGACAGCAGTGATCAGAATCCACCTACCACCGGAACAATCTGGAGTGATGATTGCCTGGTCTATATGTACACCGCTGGGCATAGCGGTTTGCGCAAAGCAGTGCCGGTAACCCATCAACGCTGGTTGATAAAGGGTCATCAATTCAGTTTTAACCACCTGAACCATGACAAGGTGCAATATATGTGTCTGCCCCTTTATTTAAACAGTGGTTTTTTCGCCAGCTATGCCGGATTAATTATTTCCGGCAGTACTATGGTTTTGCGCCAGAGATTTTCATTACGCGACTTTTGGAGCGACATAAGAGCTCATGGGGTCAATTATATTATCACCGTAGGGGAAATAGTACGTTACCTTTACAGCCAGCCAGCCAAGCCAGATGATGCGGATAATCCTTTGCAAATAATGGTTTGTGTGGGAACCCTGGCAGATATTGTTCATCCATTTCGACAACGCTTTGGACTGGAACATGTTTTTGAGGTTTTTTCCATGACCGAAGGTATAGGTACTTTTGTTAATCAAGAAGAAGTTGCCAACATGTGCGGTAACTTGAATTTCAACGGGGTACGCCAGGGTGAAATTGTTCATTATGATTTCCGCCAGGATAAGATTAAGATTGGGGCCAATGGAAAAGCGATAAAATGTTCCCCAGGTGAAGTGGGACTACTTCTTTGTGAAATAAATAAGCTAAATCAATTTGCCGGATATCTCCATGATGCTGAGGCCACAGAAAAGATGGTACTTTTCGATGTATTTAGGCAGGGAGACCAGTATCTAAACAGCGGTGATCTGGTGAAGTTACATGATAAGGACTATTTCTCTTATGTAGAACGGCTGGGTGACACTTACCGCTGGAAGGGCATAACCGTATCGGCCCACCAGGTAGCAGATGTCATTAAAAAGTTCTACGGTGGTATAGAGGAAGTTGTGGTATACGGTGTGAATATTCCTGGATTGGAAGGAAGCTGCGGAATGGCGGCGGTAAAGCTCCTGGAGGATGAAAGTCTGGACTGGGCCAAACTTACCCGGCACATTAAGCGGCGTATACCAGAACACGCTCGGCCGGTCTTTATCCGCATGGCAAATAAAATGGAAGGGGATCAGGATTCCCAACCACTTAAGCAGACCCTGCGGGAAGAAGGATTTGATCCGGGTCAGGTCTTTGATCCCGTTTATTTCCTGGATCCCCGCAGCCAACAGTATATTTTATTAACACAGGAAATCTATGCCCAGATCCTGAACCAGGAAGTCAAAATCTAGAATAGCAAGCTAAAGAGGAGGGCGGAATATGCAGACGGTGGGAGATGAAAAAACGTTTGGTTTCTGGGCTATGGGCCAGGAATTTATAAATATGAATAAGGCTTTTTGGAAAAAATTACAAACCATGCAGAAATATCAGGAGATACTGCTCCAATTAGAACAACCCCAAATTAAGTGGTCCACCCCCAATAAAGTAGTATATGAAAATCAGACCCTCAAGTTAAGGCATTTTCCCTCGAAAAAAACCAATACTTCCCGGCGGCCCGTGCTCATCCTTCCGCCCCAGGCAGGACATTCTTCGGTCTTGGCCGATTATTCGCCTGCCCAAAGCCTGGTACGGGTATTTCAGAGTTACGGCTATGATGTGTCAGTTACCGATTGGCAATCGGCTACCTATGAGTACAAAGATTTGGGCATTGATGATTATATTCGCCTTACAGATGAGGCGGTAGATGAAGTGCGCAAACGTACTGGAGTTTTTAAAATACATTTGGTAGGGCAATGCCAGGGAGGATGGCAGGCTAGCATATATACCTCCCTGCATCAGGACAAAATTGCTACTCTGGTGTCAGCAGCGGCACCAATTGATGTAATGGCAGCTTCTTCCCAGGTAATTGAATATGCCAAACTTCCTATGTCATTCTTTGAACTGCTGGTTGCCACCGGAAATGGTTTGATGCCGGGTCAATATATATTAATGGGTTTTAAAAATATGCACCCCGAGGAGCATTACGTTCGCAAATATGACCGTCTGTGGAAAATGATAGATTCCGGGGATGAGGATGCTCTTAGACGGTTTAAGATCTTTGAGAACTGGTATGCATACAGCCAGCTTTTGCCAGGGCGCTTTTATCTTGATGCCATAAAGAATATCTTTAAGGAAAACAATCTGACCAAGCCGGGCAGCTTCAAACTGCATGGCATGCCGATAGATCTGCGTAAGATCACCTGTCCGGTCATTATCATGGCCGGGAAAAAAGATGATATTACCCCTCCTGCCCAGGCCTTTGGACTGAAGAATTACATCAGTACCAAAGCTGAGGATGTGGTAGAGATCCTTACCGAGGGGGGACATATTGGAACCCTGATGGGAACCGAATCCCTCCGGGAAGACTGGACCGAAACCATCAATGTCCTTAACCTGGCTACCTGATCTTATTTATCTATTAAAAGCTCAAATAGACCCTGCCAGCCGATTCCCAAATCTATGAGAATTAAGTTGTCGAATGATTAAGGATACCTGCAAGAGCTGGATATGATTGATTTTGCCTGGAAAATTGCCAATAAACAAGTGTTTAGGCTTATAATATGGAAATAACAGGGAAAAGCAGAGGGGATAAACAAATGTTTAGGCCGGGTAGATAGAACTTAAGCTCCTGTAGTTTTTAAAAGAGAAGAATAACCCATTAGATAATATGACTATTATTGGCAGATTATAAACAATCTTACATAAATTTCATCAGGGTTTTCAGTTTACTCAAGGATATTCGATAAGGTGGATATTTCTGTTTCAGGTCCAGACGGGTGGAATTCTGGAACACGCTGCGCCGATGGGAGAAACAGTAAAAAGATTCATCACCATGGTAGGAACCCATGCCGCTTTCCCCCACTCCGCCAAAGGGCAGGTGATGGGGCAGCAGGTGGCTTAAGGTATCATTAATACAGACTCCACCGGAGCTTGTATCATAGAGGACTTTTTCCTGGATCCTTTTATCCTGGCTGAACAAATATAGAGCCAGAGGTTTGGGCTGCCCATTGATCATGTCCAGGGCTTGATCCAACTCCTGGTACTCCAATATGGGCAAGAGGGGACCGAATATTTCTTCCCCCATAATAGGATCATCCCAGTTCACCCCTTCAATGAGGGTGGGAGCTATATACCTGGATTCCGAGTCAGTCTGCCCTCCCCAGATAATATGGCCGGCTTTCATTAAGCTGGTCAGGCGCTGAAAATGGGCCTGGTTAATGATGCGGGGGTAATCAGGGCTAGTCTGGGGGTTAAGCCCATAGAAATCCTTAATGGCTTGCTGCATTTCTTGAATAAGATCATCTTTAATCCTGTGGTTTACCAGCAGGTAATCAGGTGCTACACAGGTTTGCCCAGCATTGAGAAACTTGCCCCACACAATCCGGCGGGCGCTGAGTCGGGGATTCAGGTCAGGTTCCACCAGACAGGGACTCTTGCCCCCCAATTCCAGAATAACCGGGGTCAAATGACGGGCGGCTCTTTCCATTACTATGCGGCCCATTCTGCTACTGCCGGTAAAAAATATCAGATCGAATTGTTGTTCCAAAAGGGCTTGGCCTACTTCTACACCCCCTTCTATTAAGGCTACCAGCTTGGCTGGAAAAGCATCCGCTATTAGGTGCCGGGATAGGGCTGAACAGGCCGGTGCATGTTCGGAAGGTTTTAAGAGCACGCAGTTGCCGGCCGCCAGAGCCCCTACCAATGGCCGTAAAAGCAAGTGTAAAGGATAATTCCAGGGGGCGATAATCAACACCAGGCCCAGTGGCTGGGGAATTATTCGGCTGAATCCTCCGATTAGGCCCAGAGGGGTTGGCACGGGGCGGGGCTGAGCCAGACCTTGCAGGTTTTTCTTCATATATTTAATATCCCCGAGGATGGGGCCTATTTCAGTGCTATAGCCCTCAAAGTGAGATTTGCCCAGATCCTGGTGAAGAGCTGCCAGCATATCCTCTTCCATTTCCAGTATCTTTGCTTCCAGCCTCTTTAAGGCCTCCTGGCGAAAAAGCAAATCTCTGGTTTTCCCACTACGGAAGAAGCTTTTTTGTTTCTCCACTAATTCAATGATATTCTCCATCCACTTTTCCTTAATCTTCCAAACTAACTTTTTCTAGCTCGTTCACTATCCTTACATCCAGACAAGTTCATTATAAGGTAAATTTTCCCCTGGATAAAGCTTACTTAAGCTGGGCCAATGGTAATTTATTATTTAAGCAAATGTTTAGACCTTAAAGCCAGATCTGGAGCGGGCTATTGTAAAAAGTTAACAAATGCTTAGGCGGGTATAGCATCACAAACCCGTAGGAGCGACCTGCGGTCGCCGCCCGCCAACTAAAATAGTCTGACATTTGTCTTGCCCATCTTAGCAGACTTCATGAAATGTCCCCTGATTATTGTAACTTAATATAACATTGTTCCCTTTTGGCACACTAAGGCCATCCTCAGCCACGGTTGGTATATACTAGAAGCCGGTATTGATGGGCTTTAGCCTTGCTAAAGCTTTCCTCAGCTATGGCATTGTTCTTGCAATAAATAAAAGTACAGCAGCTAAGCTGAAGGTCCATACCGGTTGTCAAGGGGCTTGATTATACCAGTTCCTATAGCAAAGATTACTAATGACCATACTCGCAAACCCCTATTTCTTGATATTTAATAGTGATTTCCCGGCAAAAACCCCAGCAAAACTGGTTTGGATGCCTCCAAACCCGCGAATATAACTGTTTGCAGGAGAATCAAAAGTGAAGGTTTAAAATTCCCCATATTTACGATTAGCGTTTACAGCATGCCCATTTAGAGGAGGTAATACTTATGCAAGGCAGATTACTTAGAGTAAATCTTAGCAACAGAAAAATTGGGGTGGAAGATATTCCAGAGCAGTACCTGCGTGACTATTTAGGCGGATCGGGCCTGGCTGCAAAATATTTGTTTGATGAAATTCCAGCCGGCAGCGAAGTTTTAGGAGAAGAGAACAAATTATTCTTCTCCATTGGTCCCCTGAACGGCGGCTATTTTCCCACTTCTGGCCGCTATAATATCTCCTGCCGTTCACCTCTGACCGGTATATGGTTGGATTCCAGTTCATCGGGGAAATTAGGTTATTATATGGGGCGAGCCGGCTATATGGCCATAATTATTGAAGGCCAATCAGCTCAACCGGTATACTTGTACATCAATAATGAAACCGTGGAAATAAGGGATGCTTCTTCGGTCTGGGGTAAGACCATATCTGAATCCATCCAGCTCATCGAAAGGGAATGCCAGGTTAAGGGCAGTACTGCTGTTATAGGCCCTTCCGGGGAGAAACTGGTACCTATGGCCTGCATAATTAACGACGGCGGCCGTGCTGCCGGACGCGGAGGGGCCGGAGCGGTTATGGGGTCCAAAAAGCTCAAAGCGGTTTTTGTCTCCGGAGACCGGAAGTTTGAAGCTGCGGACCCAGAAGCCTGGCGCCAAGTGATTCGGGAATTGACCGGCAAGGTAGTGGAGCATCCCCTTACTAACGCACTAAAAGCCTATGGTACTGGAGTGGCCATGGGCATGGCTAGTCAATCAGGAGATGCCCCTACCAAGAACTGGCAGTTGGGCAATTGGGAAGGTTACGGCAAAATAAGTGGCATGACTATGGCGGATACCATACTGCGTCAGCATGCTCCCGAATGCCATGTATGCCCCATTCAGTGTGCCCGCTATGTGGAAATTGAAAAAGGACCCTATGCTATGAAAGGCAGCGGTCCGGAATATGAAACCCTGGGGTCGTTTGGTTCTATGGTGCTCAATGATGACCTGGAATCCATTGCCTATATGAATCTGCTCTGCAACGAATACGGCATCGATACTATTTCCAGTGGCAGTTCAATAGCCTTTGCCATGGAAGCTTATGAAAAGGGTTTGTTGAGCCAGGAAGATCTTGATGGTATTGATTTGACCTGGGGTAATACTGAGGCGGTATTGGCAGTATTAAGACTAATCCTTAACCAGGAAGGTATAGGCAAGCTGCTGGGGCAAGGGGTAAAAAAGGCCGCCCAGGTCATCGGTAATGGTTCGGAAGAATTTGCGATTCATGTAAAGGGAATGGAATTGCCCATGCATGATCCTCGGGCCTTCTTCGGTTTTGGTCCCACTTATGCCACCTCCCCCCGGGGCGCTTGCCACTGTCATGGGTATTTGGGAGCCTTTGAGGGAAGAAATCCTATTCCTGAGGCCGGCATTAATGATATACCGGAACGTCATGCTACCTCCGGGAAAGGAATTTTAGTCAAGGCGGTGCAGGATTTGTCAACTGCAGTGCACTCGGCCATCATTTGTGTATTCACCTTTTATTCTCTGAGGGCTTCTGATTTAGCCCGGGCTATAAATGCTGCAACCGGCTTCTCTTATACCGGGGAAGATATATTAAAAGTAGGGGAAAGGATATTTAATCTACAAAGGGCTTTCAATAACCGTTTTGGAATCAGCAGTGCCGACGATACTTTGCCTCCCCGGGTGTTAAGCTCAACTATAGGGGGACCAGTGGAAGGATTGGTACCAAACTTGGCCGAACAAATACAGGAATATTATGAGGCCAGAGGATGGGATCTTGCCGGGAAGCCTTCCCGGGCCAAGCTGGAAGAGCTGGGTCTGGATTATGTAATAGGAGAACTGCATGGCTAAGCTCCTGCTGCATATCTATGGACTGATTCCTGCTGATTTTAAAGATGTGGAATTGGAGTTTGAAGGGCCGGTGAATCTGCGGCTCCTGGAAGAGGAAATAATAAAACTATATGGCCCGGATATAGAGGAGCAGTATATAAGCGATGAAGGGCTTTTGAATCACCGGTTGGTGATCACGGGCGACAAATACGGGAAAAAGATTGATTACGATCTGCAGGATCTCACTCCTATAGAAGAGATTTGGTTTGTGGTGCCTCTGGCCGGGGGATAATAGGACAGGACAATCAAGGACATAAAAAGTATTTATGGCAAATAAAAATGCCTTTGTCGAAAACCTGCGATATAATGAAATAAAAAGTCCCCGGCCAGATTAATTGGACAGATATATAAGCAATTGGTCACCTAGGCCGGCACCAGAAGCCGGCCTAGGCTGATTTTGGTAAGGGGAGGGATTGTATGCAAATTAAAGAAATAGGAGAAGAAGGTATTATTCGGGCCATAAAGAATATCAGCCAGGCTGAAGCATCTCAAGTCCTTATTGGTATTGGTGATGATGCTGCCGTAGTCAGGCCGGAAGCTGGTATGCTCTGCCTTTATGCCTGCCACATGCTGGTGGAAAACAGCCATTTTCTTCTCTCCAAAAGCACCCCCTTTCAAATCGGTTACAAAGGCGTAAGCAAGAGTGTGGCCGATATTGAAGCTATGGGCGCTGCCAGCCGCTTTCTCCTGGTAGGGCTTTCCATGTCTCCGGATACCCCGGCTCACTTCATTAAAGAACTCTACGAGGGGATATATGCCGCCAATGCTGGGGGCGGAATCTCCGTAATTGGCGGAGATATATCCGATTGCCATGGTCCCCTGACCATTTCTCTCACCATTATTGGCGAAGCAGCAGAAGAAAATCTAACTCCTATTAATGCGGCTCAGGAAGGCGACGTATTAGTAGTTACTGGACCCTTGGGAGCTGCTGCGGCCGGTCTGCACCTGCTGTTGAATGATATAAGCCCGGAAAAGTCTGAAGCTTTCCGGGAGGTTCTGCAAAAACAGCTAGAGCCTGAACCACCCTGGGGAAAGGGCCAGACCCTGGCTCGTTCTGCTGCTGTCACCGCCATGACTGACATAAGTGATTCTTTGACCCATAACCTGCAAAAAATATGTAAAGCCTCTAATAAAGGCGCCTGCTTGGAGTTGAAAGAATTGCCCATTGCCAAATCGGCCCAGATTGCAGCAGATGAACTGGGCTGCAACGTACTGGACTGGGTCCTGAATGGTGGTGAAGATTTCGAACTGCTGGCCTGTGTTCGCCCTGAACAGCTTAGCCTGGTTCAGGAGCTAATGAAGCAGCAGTCTTATGATATGTATGCTATTGGCAGGATTATTGAAGAACCCGGATTGCATATAAAATATGAGGGTGAAATAAGAGCTATTTCAGCTCAGGGATTTGATCACTTTCGTTAATTACTTGACTGTTACCGTCGGCTCGTTACTTTCCATCTAAGAAATTTATTTCTATTGATCGGGGGCATATATTATGGGAAGAGTTGCACTTTCTGCGCCAAACCGGAGTTCCGACCAAATATGGCAGTTGTTTGTAGAAAAAGGTGTTATGCCCGGAAAAGGATTGCGACCGGAAATTGCCCGTTCCTGGCAACGCAGCCGAGGAATAGATCCATGGCAAATCAAGCAGGATATACTCTCCGACAGCAGTCTGAAAGCCCGGCGTCAAAAATGCAGCAATTTAATCGAAATAGCCCATCCTATCATGAAGGATATTTGTAGCCTGGGAGAACAGAATTTCGTTTTGCTCTGTGATACGGAAGGGTATGTTTTGGATACCGTAAGTAATGTGGAATACCCTCAGCCCATAGGTCAGCGCTTGAGTGAAGAGACTCTTGGTACCAATGCTATAGGGTTGGCCCTGGTGGAAGGGAATGCGGTTGAACTAAAAGGCTATGAACATTATTCCTGCCGGTATCATTCCTTCAGTTGTGCCGCTTCCCCTATACATGATGAAGAAGGCTCTATTCTGGGGGTAATAGATATCAGCAATCCCTTTGGTGATTTGCCGGCCAATGTTATGAAAATACTGGGCCTGGGAGTTAAACTGATCGAGAACCAGCTCCGTTATCGGGCAGAGAAAATAGAACTGCAAAAAATACGCTGCAGCTATTCTACTATTATCGATGTATTCCCGGACTGCCTGCTCTTGGTGGATAGCTGCTCCGGAAAGATAATTAACGCCAATCAAAAATTCCTGCAAATGCTGGGCCAAAAGGATAAAAACCAGCTTATCGGTTATTTTCTGGGGGATTTAATTAGCTATTCCCCAGCAGAGTTCGATTGCCTGCTCTCCCCTGAAGCCGAGATACAGGCCGGCAAGCTGAATTTCTCTTGGAACAACCGGCTTATATCATGTGATTTATTCTGCAAACGGATTATAAATCTTAGCCGGGGTAAAAAGCAAATCGTCTTGGCCTTTAGTCAGGGCCAGGAAATAGAGCGGGATCGTTCGGCACTTTATACTTTAAGAACTACAGAGACTTTCGATTTTGACCGCCTTATTGGTAATTCTGAGCAATGGACCTATATTAAGCAACTAGCCCGCAGAGCAGCTCCTACCGTTTCCAGCATCTTGATACAAGGGGAGAGTGGAACGGGCAAAGAACTGCTGGCCCAAGCCATACACCAGGCCAGCGGGCGCAAAGGAGAATTTATTGCTATTAATTGCGGAGCTATTCCCCGGGAACTTCTTCAGAGCGAACTTTATGGTTACGAAGAGGGTGCCTTCACCGGAGCCAAGAGGGGTGGCAGTCTGGGCAAATTGGAAAGGGCTCATGGGGGAACGGTATTTCTGGATGAGATTGGGGAAATGCCGCCTGATATGCAAGTTAGTTTGCTCAGATTTTTGCAGGATAGGACTTTAACCCGGTTGGGAGGTACCCACCTCCGCAAAATCGAGGTGCGGATTATTGCCGCTACCAACCGGGACCTAAAAGAAGCCATGCTTAATGACAGCTTCAGAACAGATCTGTATTACCGATTGAGCGTTATTAATATAAAACTTCCGCCCTTGAGGGAAAGAAAAGAAGATATTCCATTGATGGCTCATTACTTGGTGGGAGAGCTATGCCGACAGCACCGGCGTTCTCCCATGATGATTGATAAAGAGGTCTTAAAAGTACTGGCGAAATATGACTGGCCCGGTAATGCCCGGGAACTGAACAATGTTTTGGAGCATGCAGTCGTCTTTGGCGAAGGAGATTGTATATCGTTAGGAGATCTTCCCGGAAGTATTTTTGCTGCCGGAGATCTGGCCCTGAATAGAGCCGCTAAACTGGAGGAGTATGAGAAAAGGGCTATAATTAATGCCCTAGGCCAGTGTGAGGGAAATATATCTCACACCGCCAAAACTCTAGGTGTAGCCCGCAATACTCTATACCGAAAATTGAAAAAATTTGGTATAGATATTGATTGACTCCTTAAGCTGATAGCGTAAAACAATTCATGAGAACCGCCGGTATTTCTCTTTTTTGTTATATAAACGGCATTCGTAATGGCGACCACAGGTCGCCCCTAAGGTCCTGAACGCAGCGAAATTATGATCTAAGGTAATTTGTAGGGGCGGTCTTCCCCAAATAGGTTGTGACCTGATCATGAGGTTGACAATAGGCCCCTTGCTAGTCCTATACATATGATGTATTTATGGGGATGGTTTACGGCAATTTCAGGCCGACTATATGCTGACCCAGCAAGTCTATATACTGCAGTTGGGGTCTGATCAGCTCTCCCCGGCCAATAAGCAGCTTGACCACTTCGCTGACCTGTATAGCGGCTACCAGAGCCGGAGTAAAGCTAGGGTTCCCGGCTGTTTCATTCAGTTCTATCCCCGGTGGATATACGAACTTCAGGGCTATGTCACCGGGCAGAATGGTAACCACCTGGCCCAACCAGCCACTAATAGCTCCATGGACCATAGGTATCTGTAATTTACTTGCCTTTTCTTGCAAGATTATTTTGGCGGCAGGATTATCCAGAGCATCCACCACCACCTGATGTCCTGACAAGAGAGTCAAGGCATTGTCAGGACTTAACCTCAAGTGAAGGGCATTGACCTTTATATCCGGATTAACCTGAGCCATTCTTTTTTTAGCCTCATCAACCTTGCTGCAGCCCAGGTTTTCCACCGTGGCATATATCTGCCGGTTTAGGTTGCCAGTATCAAAAAGGTCGAAGTCAATTATACTAAGATTAGCCACCCCTAAGCGGCCCAGCATTTCAAAGACATACTGCCCTAAGGCCCCGCAGCCTGCTATACATACCCGGCTTTCTTTAAGCTTTTCATTTTCCTCCGGGGTCAAGGCTTTCATGTTTTTTGCATATCTCATTATAATTCCCCTATATTTTGTATTATATGGAACGGGCGGTCAAAGAGCGGCCTGCACGAATACAGTTTCTATTCCACTGGGCTCACGTGCGGGCCGCCCCTACCAAAAAAGTGTTGTTTCGCTGTGCTTAAAATATAATGAAGCCCTAGCGGATCAGCTCTTTATTTTTTGGGAGCCCCAAAGGATTTGGTGACCGGGCTCATATTATGCCGGTCTACTTCCACATTAATGATGGCCGGCTTGCCGGATTCGAAGCCTCTCTTGATAGCGGGCACTATTTGTTCGGGATCTGTTACCAGTTCACCATAACCATCCCAGAGGGCGGGGAACCTGTCATAACGGAACATATAAGAAAGCTCGTTCGCTATATGACCTTTTTTAACTTCTTCCGGATTGGCAAATTGCTCGGACAGTTTTATCATACCCCAGGAAGAGTCATTGGAAACCACGCATACCACCGGGATGCCTTGTTTTACAAAAGTTTCAAACTCCATCAGATAGAAGCCCATGCTGCCATCACCGGTATAATAAAGAACTGGTTTTTTACTGGCACAATAAGCCCCCAGGGTGAACCCGGCTCCGGTACCAATGGTGCCCATGGGGCCATAATTTACTATCTGTCCCGGGCGATGAGCCTTGGCGGCAGCTTTTATCCACTGGGCCGCATCTCCGCCATCGCAGACCACGGTATAATCTCTTCCTTCTGCTTCCAGGAACTTGCCGACTTCATAGGCACAGCGCCCCGGATTCATGGGCAGTTCCTGAGAAGTGAATCCTTCCACATAGGCTTGGGCTGCGGCCTGAGCCATCTGGCCAGCCTTTTGTACCCAGCTCAGGTCTTCTTTTTTGGCAGTTTTGGATTTTACTAGCTCCAGAATTTGTTTTACCACCCCGGTGGCACCGCCCACAATACCTATATGAGCTGGTGTGTTATAACCAATTCTGGTTACATCTGGGTTTACCTGAATCAGCTTGGCCTGGGGATTAAACAGGGGAGGTCTGCCTTTTCCTACCCGGTAATCGTTATTTACCGACAACATCAAAACTACGTCAGCAGCCGGTAAACTGCCACCGCCTATCTTGAACATGGGATTGTATTCATCAGCAAATAAGCCTCGGCACATTACCTGTGACATGACTGGCATTTTTAAGTAATCCACCAATTCGCCAATAGCTTCGGGATACTGGGCGCTGAAACGAGCCGCATCCCCCAGAATCATTACCGGGCTCTTGGCTTGGATAAGCAGATCGGCCGCCTGTTCGATCAAGGCAGTGTCCCCAAAAGGCTGGGCTTCGGTGCGATATAGTTCTGGATAGTATATATCGTCTTCTTCCACCAGGGTTTTCAAAACATCGGAGGCACATTCCAGGTATACCGGTCCGGGAGTGGCCCCATAAGCCTGTCTGAAAGCCATGGATACATATTCCGGAATCCGATGGGTATCATATATTCTTCTGGACCATTTGGTGACGGTACTTAATATCTTTACGGTATCTACCTGTCCTTGAAGAGAACCGGTTTCACTTTCGCCCTGAGGGGCTGCGCCACCAATATGTATTACCGGTACCCCCTGGGCCAAAGCTTCAGCCATGGCGGTTATAGTATCTATGATTCCTGGCCCGGCAGTGGTAACCAATACCCCTGCTTTCCCGGAGACCCGGGCATAGGCATCAGCAGCATAGCCGGCTACCATTTCGTGCCGGACGTCTATAACCTTGATTCCTTCAGACCGGCATCCATAAAAGATGGGCATTATATGTCCCCCGGAAAGAACAAATATTTGTTCTACCCCTTCCTTTTTGAGAGCTCTAGCAAACAATCTTCCACCATTAACTTGAGCCATTAGTATTCCTCCTTTTCCTATTCCTAATATATAAATCTAGTGTAGCTACGGTTGTTATCCTTAGAGTCCCCTCCAGCGGCCTTTGAATTACCTTTCCGGTTTCTGTTACTGGCTGTACCAGGCGGCTATATTGCTGACCATATGGGCAATTTCTACCGCATCTACCGTGGTAATTATAATAGCCCCTTCCCGGGCCCATCCACCTGCCGTGTAAAAAACCGATGGCAACTGCTGATCAATCATACAGCTATATATAGTTTGATCCAATGATTCACATCCGGATGGGAGCAAAGCAGTCTTTATGCCATGAGCTTGGATTATTTCAATCAGATGGTCCGAATATTTTATTTCCATAGCAGCTCTGCGGGATGGATCTAATTTCATTACGGCTAATAAAATCTTGGCCGTATTCTTAGAAGCTCCCCAAGCCGGATAGGCAGCGGCGGTAATCCTGCCGAAGACTTCCGTTAATCTACCGGGAATTCCAGCTATTTCGCTAATGTTTTTGGCATCGGCCCTGGCCATGACCAGATTGCTCCTTATCTCTGGCAAAAGTTTAGCTGCCTCAGGACAATCCGCCAGTTGGCCTACTGCTTCCACCAGTTGTCCAAGAACATAGTATTGATCCTTTGTTTCTATAGCCGTCTACCTCCTTTTACAAGTTTGCTTACAATTGCAGCCTTATAGACAGTGTATTATGCAAAAATAATGCCGAAGGCTCCAGGGATGATAAATATCAGTTTAGTGGGATATTGATAGTATTCCGAGCCTGCTGTTCACCTTTGAAGTGTTATGATATGTAACACCTGTAGTACTTTGGCGCAGTGATCGGTTTCTAATTGGGATTGCCCAAACCCTAAACTTATAAAAAGGAAATACTCTTACGGAACTTAATATACAGAATTACAGAAGTAATTAAAAAGCTGCGGAGGAGTTGAAGAAATGTTCCACCGAAGCATTAAGGGAGTGCAGGTTAAACCTACACTCCCTTCGATTTTTTATAGGATATCTAAATCATCCACTTGGGTGGTAATGAGCTGGGCACTGACTTTCTCAATCAATTCGCCCCCGGTGCCGGAGAAGATGTTTTTGTTTATGATATTATCCATGGCTGTTGAAACTTCTGAGGCGGTTACCTCGCTCTTGGCATCAGCTACCCGGATGACATGTTTTTTGTTGAGTTCAGTAGCGAAGGTCATTTCCAAAGTTCTAGTCGTTTCGCTCAAAAATCTTATCCTCCTTTAATCGAGGTGTGGTATCTAACTGCATTATTAAGGTCTGAAGGTGAAATATAGTTCAGAAAGTTGTAGCCTGGCATCTTTAACCTAAACTTCTTCTTCAATGGCATCGGAGTTATTGCGCTGAATAGATAGATTGGTCTTTTCCTGCAGGCCTAAGAGACTTTGGGCTACAGAAAAAACATCTTCATTGTCGGCGCTGGTTTTCACATATTTGTAGATCCGATTCTTCTTTAACTGCTGCCCGCTGGTTCCAATGCCATTATCCATGACTAACACTAATTCGCTGGTAACTGGTATTGTTAATACTGCCATTAAAGTACCCCCATATTTTTTTAGAAACCTGATTAAAGGCTTCTGATTCATATTATGCCGCATAATGCAAAAAGTTACATATTGAGGGAATAATTTCTGAAAGCGTATGACCGCAATTATTCAAGCCCTTGAGGGCCCCCTACAGCAGGATTAAGAGTGGGGTTTATAGAAGATAATCATAACTTATGTTGGGGTCTGTCTGGCAGTGAGCCGTCATGCCTGCTGCGAGCTAGAGTCTCCTGGAGGATTAACTTGACCGCCCCGCCGGCATAGCGAAAAATATTCATACTAGGTGTGTTTGCTGCTCATATAGGCTGTAAAAGAAAGGCAGGGATATAGAATGGATATGAATGCGATCGACAAAGTAGTGAACGTTCTAGGTAATTCACGCAATACCATAGTGGTAACCGGGGCAGGAATAAGTACGGAAGCAGGAATTCCGGATTTTAGAGGCAAGGATGGCATATATACCAAACTAGGAGAAAACAAGGTGATGAATATCATCAATATTCATGCCTTTAATCAGAATCCGGCTGAGTTTTATGCTTTTCATCGCCAATACTTTGCCCTGCCTCCGGTAGAGCCCAGCAAGGCTCATAAGATACTGGCCGAGATGGAGCAAAAAGGTCGCATCAAAGGCATAGTAACCCAGAATATAGATGGCCTGCATGAAAAAGCCGGCAGCAAAAAAGTAATCGCAATTCATGGTAATTCTGATCGCTATATCTGTATGAGACGAGGGTGCCAGTGCATTTACCCGCGAAAGTA
>CAZPSR010000019.1:0-19275 GCA_964589135.1 uncultured Syntrophomonas sp. | reverse complement strand
GTCAATATATAACTTGGATTGACAGCAAAAATGGTTATGAAGTAATTGCGGTCTATAACCTTAATAATGCTGAAAGCACTTTGGTTCGAGATACCATCAATGATAAAATGTCTTTGGCAATTTATAAGGACAAACTGGTATGGGCCGAATTGCGAGAGGGCTCAGGAACTGGAGCCGTACCATCCGCTAATCAGTATTTTGAAGAGCTGTGGGG
This sequence comes from uncultured Syntrophomonas sp., assembly GCA_964589135.1. Lineage (GTDB taxonomy): Bacteria > Bacillota > Syntrophomonadia > Syntrophomonadales > Syntrophomonadaceae > JAAYJK01. The sequence continues at coordinate 19,061 of CAZPSR010000019.1, read as the reverse complement.
AAGCAGCAGCGGCGGTAATAGTGTTTATGATATCTGGATGTACGATATGGGGAACAAACAGATTAAGCCTTTGACTGACAGCGGTGTCAACCAGGTTCAGCCCGCTATCTGGGATAATTATGTAGCCTGGTCGGAAATCAGCCAGGGCAACCCCGACCTCCGTTTGATGGATATCAATACCGGCCAGGTCAGCACTATTGCTCAAACTGACGCCTATGAGGTACAGGCCAGCCTGGGTTATGGATACCTATCCTGGGTCACCTTGCGAGGAAATTCTGGTGATTTGAATGTAGAGGCTATAAGTGCATCCAGTGATGGGGTATCGACCCAGCCCGAAGAAATAAAGATATTAGTAAATGGAACCCGTTATTATACCGACCCTCTTCCTTATATTAAGAGCGATCGGACTATGGTGCCTATGCGCCGGGTCTTTGAGATACTGGGGGCGGATATTGAGTGGAACAATGAAGAGAGAAGTGTAACTGCCAGCAAAGGCAGTGACATTATCAAACTTTATATTGGCAATAGCACCGCTTATAAAAACGGGGCACCCATAGAACTGGATGCGGCTCCGGAGATACTGGCCTCGGCCGGGAGGACTATGGTACCTTTACGCTTTGTTTCTGATTCCTTAGGATATGGGGTGGATTGGGAACCTATGACCCGAACGGTGAGTATTGATACCATATATTAATTAACTGGCAGCCTATAATCAAATTGACCCTTAGTAGAGCTTAAGGTTATAATTTGAATATAACTGACCGACGGGTCGGTTCCCAGATTTATAAATCTGAAGAAATAGCTGGCTGGTATAGTCAGGCTTAAAGGAGGTATTGAGTTTGCAGAAAAGGATCATGCTGGGCCTCTTGCTCCTGGCCTTTATCCTGGTCGGGGTAAAGGTAGTGCCGGGAATTGCTGATAGCCAGGGACCGGAGGAAATTACCCTCACTCTGGAAAAGGCAGTTGAAATGGCCATAGCCAACAACCCCCAGGTAGGTATGGCCCAGGCAGACCAAAAGAAAAAGGAAATCGCTTATAAACAGGCCAAGGATGCCGGGGCCAAGGTTGAAGATACCCCCCTGGAGGCCACCTATGAGGGCAAACTGCTGGCCAGATTAAAACCTAAAATAGCGGAACGGGAAGGGGAGCAGGCGGCCAAGGTCTATGATATAACCATTAATGGAGTCAAGGTCCAGGCTGAAAATGCATACTATAGCCTGATTCAGGCTCGGGAAAAGCAGGAAATTGCGGAAAACACCTTAAAGCGAGCCGATGAACAGTTGCGCCTGGCCCAGTTGCGTTATGATTTGGGTACTGCAGCCAAAGTGGAGGTATTAGGTGCTGAAGCGGGACAAGCTGCGGCCCGGGCCGGATTGACTGCGGCCCGGAACGATTATAAGCAAAAAATGTTGGAATTGAATAAGTGTTTAGCCCTTGATTTAGAGACTTCAGTTAAGCCCTCAGGCGTATTTGAGTTTGCAAAAGAAGAATTCGTGTTACAGGATTTGCTGGATAGAGCTATGGTAGAAGAGATGTCTATTATTAATGCCCAGGATGCTTATGAAATGGCTAAATGGAGTTATGACTTGGTAAGGTCTCTTTATGGATCCAGTTTCTATGAGTCCCGCAAAGCTGAGCAGGATATGATTGCAGTCAGCTTATCCTTGGACAAGACCCAAGATGACCTGGTAACCAAGGTACATAAAAGCTACTATGGAAGCCTGGCTTTAGAAGAGCAGTATCAATATCTGCTCAAGACGGTGGAAGCAAAACAAGAAGCCTACCGTTTGACCCAGTTGTCCTATGAAAATGGACTGGCAACCCTGACTGAGGTACAGGAAGCGTCAGATGCCCTTAAAGAAGCTGAGGTAAATCTTTCCGACTGTATTTACCAGTACAATATTCTTAAATCCAGTATGAGATATAGCCTATATCAATAAGCTCAGAATGACGGATGGATCTTGGAGGCAAAACTTTTATTTTATAAGTGCAAGAAATGTTTATGCTATGCGTATATATGCATAGCATAAATATTGCCATTCTATCAAATTAGTATTTGGAGTCATTAATGAGGAATTATATTCGGCCCTTACATATCAAATTAAATACTCACCCAGTAGGCCTAGTTGCTTTGGTCCTGGCTATCCTATTATTGATTACCCCGATCCTTAAAGCCGCTGAGTTTTCCGATGTCATGGATAATTGGGCCAGGCCCCAGATAGCTCACCTTAATACTATTGGCTTATGCAGCGGATACCAGGATGGTGGCTTCAGACCCTATTCGGATATTAGCCGGGCTGAATTCACTAAGCTTTTGATTAATGCCCTGGGTTATGGGGAAGAAGCAGCCCAGCTCAAAACCGCTGTTTCTAGCTATGGTGATGTGGACTTTTCCTATTGGGGTAAAGCTTATATTCAGATAGCTGATGAATTGGGATTGGCTTTGAAAAAAGGGGAGTCCTTTGAACCGGAAAAAAGTATCAGCAGGGAGGAAGCAGCCCTTATCCTGTCCTGGGTCTTGGAATCCGATGAAGAAAAGCTGGATAATGATCAATGGCCCTTTAGCGATGGGGAGGAAATTTCCGAACAGGTCCAAAGGGGGATAAAAAGCCTCTATCAGCAAGGAATAATTAAGGGTTATCTAGATGGCTCTTTTCGCCCAGAGCATAATCTCAGCCGGGCTGAAGCAACAGTTATGATAGCTAGATTGATGGAAAGAAAGGGCTTATTATTTCAGTTTAGTGGAATTATCAAGAAAGCCGGGGGGCGTTCCGTTCAGATAGTCGTCAATGGTAAAAACCGCAATTTTACCCTGGCTTCTGATGCCATTTTCAGCGATGGTCATAGAATAATGAACTCACTGGAGGAGGTTATCAACACCCGGGTTAGCTTCAATATCAATGAAAAGGGAGAAATAATCTTTGCCCAATTACATTATGAAGACAAATACCTGAATTTAAATGTGCTCCAGTTAGGTGATTTGCCTTCCTCTACTGTTGCCCTGGCTGAGGACGGGTTGGAAGAGCAACTGGATGATGAGCCAACAATAACCAAAACCGAGAATAAGCCGGATACTAATACATCAATTAGCAGCCCTCAGGGAGAAGGTACTGTCTGGTTGGCTGAAGAGCCAGGCCTGGGCTTGGACCTGGCCCGGGGTATTACCCGGGTAGATGAACTGAGTTCAGAGCATGGTTTATCAGGGGAGGGGGTAGTAATAGCCATCATCGATTCGGGGATAGACCTTAGGCACCCGGATTTGCGGAACACCAGCAGCAATTCCCCCAAAATCCTGGATTGGGTAAATTTTACGGATGAAGGCCAGGTTAAAACACCCTATATAGCCAGTTCTAATGGTGAAGCCTTCTTATCCACGGAGTTTGGCCCGGTTGAATTGCCCCGGCTTAAATCACTTAGTGGACAATACCGCTATGGGGCGTGGCAGGAAGAATGGATAACAACTACTCAATCCCTGGATTTTAATGGTAATGGAGTTAATGATGATGAAATACTGGTGCTTTTAATTGATTCTAAAGAAGCCGGAGTCTATGATACGGTATTTGTCGATACCAATGGTAATTTAAGCCTGTTGGATGAGATGCCTTTGCGGGTCTATCGAGATCATAAAAATAGTTATGCTTCCTTTCCGGTATCAGCTGCTTTGCCCCAGGGATTTTCTTTTATTTTAAGTGATATAGCCAGGGATGGCAGTCTAGTATCTTTTGGCTATGATAGCCTGGGACACGGCACTCATGTAGCTGGTATTGCCGCTGCTCAAGGCAAGATTAAGGGAGTTGCTCCAGATGCCAGTTTAATGGCGGTCAAGGTGGTAGATAGCAGTGGAATTACCCGCATCGAAAATATTGTAAAGGGAATAAAGTATGCCTTGCAGCAGGGGGCCAATGTTATTAATATCAGTCTGGGGCAGTATCTGCAGGATGAATCGGACTGGGAAAAGGTGCAAGAGCAAATCAACCGATTAGCCGGAGACCGGGCGGTATTGGTAGCTGCCAGCGGTAATGCCGGACCCGGTATTGCCAGTTTATCAACTCCCGGGGATATTGATAATATAATATCGGTGGGAGCTTATATGGCCCCTGAGCTGGCGGAGCTTGATTATAGCTGGGAAACCCGGGCTGATGGCAGGTGGTATTTCAGTTCCAATGGCCCCAGCCAAAATGGAAGCTGGAAGCCGGACTTGCTTGCACCCGGGGCTGTTGTTTCCTGCTATCCTACTTGGAAGGAAAGCAGCTATTATCTGGACCAGGGTACCAGTATGGCTGCGCCTTTTGTGTCCGGAATAAGCGCCCTTTTAATGGAAGGAAGGTGGGTGCAAGGTAAAGCGCTTAACAGCCACATGATAAAAACGGCTCTGAACCAGGGCGCTGAAGCCCTGGCAGGGTATGATTTAATCGAGCAGGGACATGGCCTGGTGGATGCCTGGAGTTCCTGGGAATACTTGCAGCAGAACCAGGATTCGGCCCGTTCTAAAGTTTTAGAGAAGCGGGTAGGGTTATTTGAAGAGGCCCAGGGGGTATATTCCCGGAGCCTGACCCCTGGTATCGTTACTTTAGAAGCTATAAATTGGGGCAAAGACAGTCTTTTCGTAGAATGGATCAGTGACTCGGACTGGTTAAAACCGGAACAGGAAAAGACGCAGATCGCAGCTGAGAGCAAGCGCAACCTGAATATTTTGTATGATATTCCCGCAGAGCCGGGTTTGTATACTGGAATTCTGCAAGGCTTGGCTGAAAACATGCCCTATAATAAGGTGGAGTTATTGAATACCATAATTGTACCGATAGAATTGGATAAGAATCATCCGTATCTGGACTATAACACTCTAGCCCAGGGGCAGATAAAAAGGTACTATTTTAGAGTGCCGGAAGGGTCGGATAGCTTAGGCCTGAAACTTAAGATCCTGGGAACTATGGCTAATCTCCAGGGTCGAGCCCGCATGCATATTTATGACCCCCAGGGGCAGGAATATCAGGTGAGTGATTTTGTGGGAAGAGGATCGGCAGGATCCATAAGAGAAGATGAAATAATAGCGGATCGGCCTGAGCCTGGGACCTGGGAAGCAGTAGTGTACAGCTCGGCTACCCTGGCCCAGTATAACTTGAAGCAAAGCGATTATGTGTTAAGTCTGGAACTGGAGCAATCCAAGCTTATTGAGAAGGAATATAAAAACCTGGATTTAACCATTGGCTGTGTTTATCCCCTGAAGGCTGAAAAAACGGGAGTAATCCAGCTCAATGTTTTAGATAATGATCAACAGCCTTATAATGGCAGATTGTTGATAAATAACAAGCTATATGAGGTGAAAGAAGGAAAGGTTAAAGTATTCCCCAGCTTTGAACATAATGGTTTGGGTTTGACCATCCAACGAGTCCTGTAGACTAGAATTCAGCCCAAGCAAGAGCCTGGCTTGCCTATCTGTTCAGCCTGGATTTCCGCCAATAAATAACAAGTAAGAGATGAGCCCCCAGGTGGTCCTGCCCCATTTGCCAGGACCACAATTTTGTCTCCAGAGCTTTAAGCGGCAGGCCTGTGGTGGCGGCCTTTTATAATAAAGAATATTATCGATATTAAAACCTATCCAACTGGAATACCAGTAAAACATTGTCTGGCCAGGTATAATATGGTCCAGGAACGGCAAAGGGTTTTGCCTGGCCGATGGCGAAATTATTAGGGTTATTATTGGTAGGATGGAGAGGAACTAACAATACAGGGGAGACATGTTCCATGTTATCGGAAGAGCAACTGGTAAAAAAAAGTGTAGAGGGTGACTTGCAGGCCTTTGAGGAACTGGTCTTGACCTATCAAAGCAAAGTATATCACTTAACCTTTAGATATATGGGGAATGAAGAGGATGCCTATGATATGTTTCAAGAGACTTTTATCAAGGCCTATCGCTCTCTGCCCTCTTTTAAAGGCAGATCCAGTTTTGGTACCTGGCTATATCGTATAGCCAGCAATGTTTGTCTGGATGAATTAAGAAGCCGAAAACGCCGTATATTAACCCTTTCTCTGGATGAACCGGCGGGAACTTTGGATGGTAATGAGCTGGAAAAGGAAATCGCAGATACTTCTCATTCAGCTGAGCTATTATACGAACAGAAGGAACTTTCCTTATCCATACAGCAAGTACTGGATCAGATGAAGAGAGAACATAAAAACGTCATTATCTTAAGAGATATTATGGATCTTAGCTATGAGGAGATGGCAGAAGTCCTGGATTGTTCTATTGGAACAGTCAAATCACGTCTCAGTCGAGCGAGAAAAATACTAAAAGAAAAGCTGCTTAAGAGGGAACTTTTTCCGTAAAGGTATCGTCTAAAAAAGCAGGGAGGAAAGCTCTATGAGATGCAAAGAGATAAGGGATTTATTGTCCCCCTATACAGATAAAATGACTAATAAGCAAGAAACTCTGGCTGTGGAAGCTCACTTACAGGCTTGTGCCCATTGCCGGGAAGAGCTGGATCAGCTGGAGTCCCTGTGCCATATGATGCATGAGCTTGAATCACCTCCCCTGCCGGATACTATAGTTCAAGATTTACACCAGCGTTTGTTGGCAGAATCCATAAAGAATAAACCTGCTGCAGTAGGCCTAAGCCGCAAGCCCAAATGGATTGCAGCAGTTGCCGCTGCTTTGCTTATGGCGGTAAGTATATATGCCAGTGGTCTTATGCCTGCGGCCAACTTGGCCTTATGGTTTAAGGCCGAAGAAAAAGAGCATAAAGCTCCAGTGGTTCTGGAAGAGCCTACCCCGTCCTGGGATAATACTGACAGTGGGAATGAAATTGATCATCCCATAGATATTGCCGACCCTGAGCAGGACCCGGAAGCTCCCGCTAATAATGGAAGCCCGGTAGAAGCTGATGACATTAGCCAGCCTGATACCAATAATAACCCGGCCCAAGCTCCGGTCAGCAATGTAACCCCGCCCCCTGCTAATGAAAGGGTCCCCAGGATAGCTCAGGCTTGTTCGGCCCGAGTAACGGTAGAAGATTCCACAGAATCCCTGGCTCGAATAATACAGATAGCTGATGCCGGCAGTGGAATAGAATTCGTTTCCACCTCCAATAGCAGCGCCCAGATTATGTCCCTTACCAATACCCGTGAGGTAGTATTTAAGCTGGAACAAAGCCAGTTGGATAGTTTCCTGGGTGATTTGGGAAACCTGGGAACCCTTAGTACTCCAGTATATAATGAGACAGTTTTAACTGAGGAGTATAATAGTATTGAAAATAAGATCAATGGCCTGGAACAGCAGATTCAGACCCTGGAATCAGGGCAGACCATTTCTGCTGAGGATCAGAAGAGATTAAATGGCTTAAAACAGCAGTTAAGGGAATCCGAAAGCCAAAAAAGTCAGTTGGAAAAACAGCTTAAAACTGTAAATATTACTATTTACCTGGTAGAAACAGTCAACTCCTAGTTGAAAAATATAGGAAGCAATAGGGTTTTCTTATTGTTTCCTTTTATTTTGCCCGCTTTTACCGTAAATGACATTCCCGTTAAATCAAACCCCTTTATCTCTCCTGCCCTTATATTAAAGCATTTGGCCATTGGCATTTTCCTCATGGGAAATTTTTACTTGCCTAAAACCAATTATTGGAGGTATAAGTAAAAATTTATTGAATACCTATAGGCATAAAACCTTGGGGGGGAAAACCATGAAAAAGTTTTTAAACACCTTTACCGGGCTATTTTTAAGTGTTTTGACCTTATTACTTTTTGTCCATCCCTTGCTGGCTGCTGATGATCCAGTATTAAGTGAGATCAAGACCCTATTGGAGAGCTATTATGTTGATGACTTGAATTGGGACAGCTTTCAGGCTGAATCCCCTGAGGCTCTAATAGCTGAACTGGGCGATCCTCATAGCCAGTACCTGAAGGCGGAAGAAATGGAGGAATTTATTGGGGCTATCGAAGGGGAGTATGCTGGTATCGGGGTGTATTTAAGCAGCCATATACTTCCAGAAGGGGTGGAAATCAGCGGTCTTATTCCAGCTTCTCCAGCCGAAGAGGCGGGTATGGAAATCGGAGACATTATTGTGCGAGTAGACCGAAAAAGTTTAGCCGGATTAAGCCTGGATACGGTTCTTGAGATCTTGTTAGGACCTACCGGGACCCAGGTGGAGATAGAGGTAAAAAGGGGAGAGATACACAGACAAATGGTTCTTAAGCGGCAAGATATAAAAGTTCCCCTGCTCAGCTGTACTAAGCTGGACTTCCATATCGCTTACATAAATGTGGATAGCTTTGGCGACACCGCCTACCGGGAGCTACTCCAAGTCATTGCGGACTGCCGCCAGGCCGGGGTAAATAAATGGATAATTGATCTGCAGGGCAACCCAGGTGGCTATATAGATAGAGCGGTGGATATAGCCGGCATATTTGTAGGATCGGAAATAGTGACCGTCTTGGCTGAAAGGGCAGGTATCAACGGCTATCAGGCCCAAGACCTGGATATGCGGGTTTATGATCCGGTCTTGGTATTGATAGACGAAAATAGTGCAAGTGCCTCAGAAATCTTGGCAGGAGCTTTAAAGGATTATCACCAGGGGGTCTTGCTGGGTCACAGCACCTATGGGAAAGGCACTGCCCAGTCTATTTTTCCTCTGGCCAATGGTGATTACCTAAAACTCACCACTGCAAGGTTCTATTCGCCCCTGGGCTTTCCCATCGATGGGGTAGGGGTGGAGCCAGACCTGCCTCTGTCCAGCCCTAATATACTTAAGGCTGCCGAATTATTGCTGTCTGATCCTCCCGATGGGGGAGCGGGCAGCTTTGAATTACTAGCCCAAGGGCATCAATTCCTGATCGACCTTAATCTGGCTCGAAGTCCGGAGTATTGGGGAGTATGGGGAGAAATCGCTGAGGCCCTGCAATATTTGCCGGCCTACCGAGCTCAGGGAGAAGAAGATTACTGCTTACTGACTTCTACCCAGCTTAAACATAAGGGGAGTTGGTATTATCCCCAGGCCCAGGATCTGGGTCGGGTGGAATATGATGATAATAGCCGGGAAATCTGGCTATACCTCTCCCCGGCTGACTCCTGGGCCTTGAATAATGACAGCATAAAGCTTTGCCCTATGTCTACCGGAGTTCAGATATCCTGCCAGGTAATCCGAAGAGGGAATTTAATCAGGATTCAGCCCGAAGAGGAACTGTTACCGGGAGAATACTGGCTTATGATAAAGGGCCTAAAAAGTGATACTTACTTGGCCCAGATAGGGGTCCAGCAGTAAGTGAGATTCATTCAATTCTTCACCGGGCAGATTCTGAATAATATCGTTGACCATTGCCAAAGGGAAAATATATAATTGGAATAGACTGACCAGCCGGTCGGAAATTTTGTGATATTAACGGGAGGGGAAATTTTGAAAGACAGGATTAAGCTTATCAGCCTGATACTGGTAATAACTATGAGTATTACCTTGAGTCTAGGGGGCTGTAGCCAGAGCCAGGAGATAGTACAAGAATCGGAATTAACCGTGAAAGTAGCTAAGGCAGCAATTCAGCCTATAGCTAAAACGTCCCAATATTCAGGCAGCATTCGAGGTATTAACGAAGTATACGTTATGCCTAAAGCAGTGGCTAGAGTAACCGCCATAAATGTTAAGCCAGGGGACCCGGTCAAGCAGGGTCAGGTTCTCATAACCCTGGACAGCAGTGATTATGAAGCAGGTATAAGGCAGGCCGAAGCAGCCTTGGGTATGGCGGAAGCTGGCAAGCGGGCTAATGACATAAACAAGGCCAATGCCAAGGCCAATTATGAGCGCACCTTAACCCTGCATGAGGGAGGCGCAGTTTCGGACAGCCAGTTGGAAGCTGCCAAGGCTCAATATGATGGGCTGAATTCGGGTAGTGCAGAGGCAGCGGTGGAACAAGCCCGGGCTGCACTGCAACAGGCTTTAAACAGTATTGGCCATTGTACCATTACTGCTCCTATCAGCGGTATAGTAGGAAGCATAGGCCTTTCCCTGGGGGAAATGGCCAATATGCAGTCACCCGCTGCTATAATCAGTGATACCTCCCGCCTGGAGGTGGAAGTTCAGGTGAGTGAATCAGAAATATCCTATGTTAAAGAGGGTAGTGAGGTACAGGTAACGGTGAGCGCAGTCAGAGCTGAGCCTTTTAAAGGAACAGTTGACAGTGTATCGGTAGCAGCTGATCCCAGCAGCAAGAATTATAGAGTGAAAATTGCTATGGATAACCCGGAGGGATTAATTAAATCAGGGATGTTTGCCCAGGTGGCATTGGATACAGTAGCGGAAACTCAGGCCCTTTGTGTTCCTCGCAATGCAGTTATCCCGAAAGGAAGCCTTTCTGTGGTCTACCTGGTGGACGAAGACAGCCGGGCCAGGATGCTGGAAGTGGAAACCGGTATTGAGAACAGCAACTATATTCAGATAAGCAAGGGTCTAAAAGAAGGCCAAGAGGTAATAGAGAAAGGTAATACTCTGGTAAGCGATGGCAGCAAGGTCAGGGTGGTTACCGGAGGTGAAAAATAGTGAAAATAGTCAATTTCTCCACCAGAAGACCAGTTAGTATTGTTATTATTGTTTCTGTTATTCTAATATTAGGATTCTTCTCTTTTTCCCGCACTTCAGTTGACCTCTTGCCAGAGATGAACTTCCCCATGGCTGCGGTTATCACCAGTTATGCAGGGGCGGGGCCAGAAGAAGTAGAATCCCAGATTACCAAAACCCTGGAAGGATCGTTAAACAGCCTCAGCGGTGTCACGGAGCTCCAGTCTACTTCCAGTGATGGAAGTTCAGTAGTTTTGCTGATGTTTGATTGGGGCACCAACATGGACAGTGCTATGCTGGATATCCGGGAAAACATATCTTTTATTGAGAGCTTCCTGCCGGATGGAGCCGGGAAACCAATGGTAGTGAAGATGGACCCTAATATGATGCCTATTTTGCAGATTGGAGTAAGTGGGGGAGACTTGGAGCAGCTCCAGGACATTGCAGAAGATGTCATTGAACCCCGGCTTTCCCGTATTCCGGAAATTGCATCAGTATATATAACCGGTGGCAATGTGCGGCAGATCAGTGTAGAAGTTGATCCGGTGAAACTGGAAAACCATAATCTGAGCTTATCCCAGGTTACTTCTGTCTTGCAAGCGGAGAATTTTAATATGTCCGGAGGCCAATATGAACAGGGGCAGCGCAAGTATTATGTGCGCAATCTGCAGCAATTCCAGTCAACCAAGGATATTGAGGATGTGCGCATCCTGACCGCTACCGGACAGGCTATTCGCCTGGGGGATATTGCAATAGTTAAGGATGGTTATGAAGAAGTTACTCAGTATACCAGAGTCAATGGGGAACCGGCAGTCGGCATCCACTGTATGAAACAGACCGGAGCCAATACGGTAGCCGCCTCCAAGCAAGCACTGGCAGAACTGGACAAAATTCAACAAGAATTAAACCTGGATCTGAAAATCGATGTGGTAATGGATCAGGCCGAGTATATTCGGATGTCAATTCAGAACACGGAAAAGATGATCCTGGAAGGGGCCCTTTTGGCCATCCTGGTTATATTCCTTTTTCTGCGCAACTGGCGTAGCACCTTCATTATATTTCTGTCCATTCCCATATCGATAATTACTACCTTTATTTTGATGTATTTTACCAACAGCACCGTAAACCTGATTACCATGGGGGGCCTGGCCTTGGGGGTGGGTCGTATAGTTGACGACTCCATTGTAGTATTTGAAAATATATACCGGCATCGGCAGATGGGGGAACCTCGGATGCAGGCCGCCCAAAACGGGGCTTCGGAAGTAGGAGGAGCAGTAATAGCTGCGACCCTGACCATTATTGCTGTTTTTGCTCCCATTGCTTATGTACAGGGATTGACCTCCATATTGTTCCGGCCCCTAGCTATTACTATATGCTGTGCCATCCTGGCCTCCCTGTTTGTGTCCCTGACCATCATACCCCTTCTGGCCTCCCGCATGCTGACGGATGAGACCATGGAGAAACTGGCTAAACTGAACCTGGGAGAGGGCAAGCACGTGGGCGACCGCTTCGGCCGTTGGTTGGACGGACTCAGCGAGAAGTATAGCCAACTGCTGCAGGTAGCTTTAAAGCGCCGGCGCCGGGTAATAGTAAGCGTAACTCTAATCATGGTAGCTTCTTTAGCCCTGGTTCCGGTAATCGGAGCTGAATTCATGCCGGCCATGGATACCGGGGAGATATCAGTCAATATTGAGATGGATAAAGGCAGCAGTATTAATAGTACTGATGAAGTAAGTTTGGAAGTGGAAGAACGCTTGCGGGCTATTCCAGAGGTGGACTTGATATTTGCCAGTGTTGGGTCTTCTTCGGTAATGCTTATGGGTTCAGGATCCCACACCGATGTTTCTACCATGTATGTAAAACTCTGTCCCCGTAACCAGCGGAGTACCGACGTTAATGAAATGACTGAAGAAATACGCCAAACCCTGGCCGACATTCCTGGAGCTAAAATTGAAGTAGGAGTAATGGACAATGCCAGTATGATGTCCGGGGGTGGGGCCATAAGCGTTCAAGTTAGAGGTGATGATTTAGATGTACTAAAAGACCTTTCCGCTCAAATAGCTGAAGTGGTGCAAAAGGTGCCGGGAACCAGGGAAGTAGTGTCATCCCTTACCGATGGTTCACCTGAATTGCAGATCCATATCGATCGGGACAAGGCAGCGGCCTACGGACTGACTCCGATACAGGTGTCTTCGACCATAAATGCAGCTATGCAGGGAACCGTAGCCACCCAGTATCGGGTGGAAGGGGAAGAAGTTGACATAAGGGTGAAGCTTTCCGGTGATGAGCTAAAGGATATTGACTACCTGAAAAACCTTACCTTAAGCAATGCCCTGGGGATGCAGGTAAAGCTGTCCCAGATTGCGTTTTTTAAAGTGGAACAGGGTCCTATATCTATAGACCGCCAGGACCAGGTTAGAATAGCCAATATTAATGGCTCTCTTCTAAATCGAGATTTAAAGAGCGTTATGGATGATATCCAGGCTGGGGTAAATAAAATAGAACTTCCCTCCGGCTATGTAGTTGAATATGCTGGCCAAAACCAGCAGATGATGGATACTTTTGCAGACCTGGCTTTAGCTTTGATCCTGGCCATTATCCTGGTTTATGCGGTTATGGCAGTGCAGTATGAATCCTTTTTCAATCCTTTTGTAATTATGTTTTCTTTGCCTACCGCTTTAACAGGGATAATCCTATCCCTGTTTATAACGGGAAGATCCCTTAGTGTACCAGCTTTTATCGGAATTATTATGCTGGTAGGGGTGGCGGTTTCCAATGCTATAGTATTTGTAGATTATCTGAAACAGCAGCTGGAAAAAGGCATGGAACGGGACGAAGCCATAATCGAGACAGGACGAGTAAGGTTACGGCCCATACTCATGACCGCCTTCAGTACTATTTTGGCCATGTTGCCCCTGGCTTTGGGTTTGGGGGAAGGCGGGGAATACCAGGCACCACTGGCTACGGTGGTAATTGGCGGCTTATTGGTCTCCACCTTGATTACCCTGGTCCTGGTTCCGGTAGTATACTCTGTTTTAGATGATATAGGGCGCCACCGGCGGAATAAAAAGACTGAAGCCAAAAAGGCCATAAGCGAGCTAAGCTTGGAATAGTATATAATAAATAACAGCTGCTTAAGCAATACCATATCCAGCCCAGGAAAGGACGGAAAGCTGGCCTGGATAATGAAATAGGAAGAATGTTGTATACTGGCAAAGCCAAATAGCACTGATCACAGTCAAAAGCCCGGGCTGATATTTACTTGGCCCGGGTTTAATCCAGGATCAGCTTGGCCATGGAGTACAGAGATAAGAGGCAAGGGGAGTATTTATATGAAAGATATTATTGGAAAAACCGTGAACAAAAGGGAGCGCATTTTACTGGCGGCGGTAGAAGTATTTACCCATAGGGGCTATAACCGGGCCCGGGTGGAAGAGATAGCCGAGATAGCTGGGATCGGTAAAGGCACCCTATATGAATACTTCGATAGTAAGCTGCAGCTATTTAATGAAATGATTATCAAGTCCTGGGAAGAATACACCGACTCCCTTACTGCAGATTCAGTTCATGAGCTAAGCTTCGAAGATACTATTCGCAAGATAATTAAAGGACATTTCACCTTTAGCAAAGAAAGGAAAAAGTTGGCCCGCATCCTATTCTGGGATACCGAAATAATGGATGAAGACCTTAAAGAATGGATGCACCGACGCAGGATAGAGCAGGCGAAGATAATTGATCAGATGGTAAGCAAAGGGGTGGCAGCGGGGGAGATAAAACCGGTAGATAACATGCTGGTGTACATAATACTAGGGGGACTAATCGGGTCCATTTGGGCCATTAACATCCTGGATAACTGGGAAATAGACCCGCAGGAGCTGGCCGATAAACTCACCGATGCTGTCATGGACGGCATCCGCAGCTGAGCAGGGGAAACTTTACCTGTCTACTAATCATGCCAAAACCGAACTTGGCTCTTTTACCCTGCAAAATATTTATTAACCTCTCCTTATCCCTCCCTTTAGCAACAATATACCATAGTTTTTTTGTATATTGCAGGGTAAAATGACTATGGAGTTGATGCTTAAGGTCAAGCTGGATAATTTACTCCAAAAGCAAAGCAACCTTATGATCCTTTTTATGTTATTATAACCCTGGAACCAAATATTTTGACTTCAAGCTGGGAATATAATACTATGATGCTAAATAACTCTATAATATTGGGTAAGGAGATGCTATGGACAAAAACCTGATAGAAAAGGCTCGGAAACTGTTTAATTATAACTATATTTCCACCACCTTGAGCACAGTAGATAAAGAATATAATGTAAATATTGCAGTGATTACCATATTGGAGATGATAGACGATAATACCATCATCTGTGCCCGCTTTGGAGCAGACAAAACCTATGCCAATCTAAAGGAAACAGCTAAGGGTGTATTTCTGGTACTGTTGACCACAGATAATCAAACTAAGGACGGAGTACGGGTGTATGTTGAACTAGAAGATGACCAGCAGGAGGGTTATTATTATGATCGGATCAAGGAGCGGCTGGAGAAGACCGCTTATGGATCCTTTCCCTTAAAGAACTGTCTGGTATTCAAGATAGTAGACATACTGCCGATTTCCATGCTGAAAAAATAAATAGATGATTAAAACCAAAAAGCTGACAAATGGAACCGTTCCTGTTGTCATTTGGGAGGAATGAAGTGGTGTATTTGGGGAAAGTATTAGTAGTGTTTGGTACCAGGCCTGAGGCCATAAAAATGGCTCCGGTAGTCAGAGAACTAAAAAAGGTACAAGACATTGAGACCAAAGTGCTGGTTACGGCCCAGCATAGGGAGATGCTGGATCAGGTTTTACAGCTTTTTAAGATCAAACCTGATCATGATTTGGATTTGATGAGGGAAGGACAGGATTTATTCAGTATAACTACCGGGGTGTTAAATGGAGTAAGAGAGGTTTTGGAAAGGGAGAAGCCTGAACTGGTAGTGGTACATGGGGATACTACTACCACTTTCGCAGCTGCCCTGGCTGCTTTTTACCATAGGATACCAGTAGCTCATGTTGAGGCCGGTTTACGCACCTATAACAAGTATTCGCCTTTCCCGGAGGAGATTAACCGTTCCCTGACCACCCGTTTGACCGATCTTCATTTTGCCCCTACAGATACCAATCGGGATAATCTGCTCAGGGAGTCAATTGGTGATTTGAAGATCTGGGTAACCGGCAATACGGTCATAGATGCTTTAATGCAGACCATCCGGCCTGGGTTCGATTTTGGCTTAGAGCTGTCCCGGGTAGATTTTAGTAGGCGGATAATTCTGCTTACCACCCACCGGCGAGAGAATTGGGGCAGCCGTATGCAGCAAATTTATCAGGCCATACTGGATTTGCTGGATGACTTTAATGATATAGAAATAGTCTTTCCGGTCCACAAAAATCCCATTGTTAGGGAACTGGCTGAATCCATGCTAAAGGGAAGAGAAAGGATCCATCTTATCGAACCCCTGGAATATGAACCATTTGCCAATCTTATGAATCAATCCTATCTGGTCCTAACTGATTCAGGAGGAATGCAGGAAGAGGCTCCTTCTCTGGGCAAACCGGTTTTAGTATTAAGAGATACTACGGAAAGACCGGAAGCAGTTAAAGCGGGAACAGTTAAACTGGTAGGGACCGGCCGGGAACGGGTTTTCCAGGAGGCTCATAATTTGCTGGCCAATCAATTGGAATACCATAAAATGGCCCGGGCCATTAACCCCTATGGAGATGGTAAAGCATCCGAAAGAATTGTAAAGGTAATAATAGAATTTCTTTATGCCCGCTTGGGCGCTCAGTAAGACTGACTAATAGTAGATAAAATAAGATCAATCTGTGCCAACTGCCTAATCCGTTAAGGAGGATTTAGATGTCAAGAATAAAATTTGGCACCGATGGTTGGAGAGCCATTATTGCCAAGGATTTTACTTTTGCCAATTGCCGCGTGGTAGCCCAAGGTATTGCTGCTTATTTAAACTGTACTAATTTAGCCAAAAAAGGGGTAATAATTGGCTATGATAATAGATTTATGTCTCAGGAATTTGCCGAAGAATGTGCACGGGTCCTGGTGGGTAATGGAATTAAAACCTCTATGCTTAATAAGGTAAGCCCCACTCCGGTAACTGCTTATGCAGTACATTGGAAAGGGGCCGGAGGCGGCTTGATGATTACTGCCAGTCATAACCCGGCAGAGTATAATGGTATTAAGTTTATACCGTATTATGCAGGACCCGCTTTACCTGAGGTCACTGATGCCATTGAAAAGGAGATTAACCGGGTTCAGGAAAGCGGTAAGATCTATGAACTGAATTTGCCCGAAGCAGCAGAATTGTCTTTATTTCAAGAGATAGAGGCCGATAATGAATATATAAACCATATTCGCAATCTGATTGAGGGGGAATTGATCAAGAAGAGGAAGGTTAAAGTAGTTAGCAACCCCATGTACGGTGCCGGAGTGGGATATCTGGATAAGATTTTGACCGAGCTGGGATGTGAGGTACGGACTATAAACAATCATCGGGATGTTTTGTTTGGGGGGGCTATGCCGGAACCTATTAGCAAGCTATTGGGGGATTTAAAAAGGGCCGTAGTCAGTTATAGTGCTGATATTGGGCTGGCCTTGGATGGTGATGCTGATCGTATGGGCATCATAGATAACCAGGGTAACTTTGTCAGTGCCAATCAGCTTATGCCTTTACTCCTGGAACACCTATTGAGTACCAGGAAGTGGAGAGGGCCCGTTTGCCGGTCAGTTGGCACTACCCATATCTTGGATAAAGTAGCTCGCAGTTATGGCTTAAATGTGATAGAAACCCCGGTAGGATTTAAATACATAGGTGAGGCCTTGCGGGAAAAGGGGTGCATTATGGGCTGTGAGGAAAGCGGTGGTATAAGCATCTTTGGCCATATTGCGGAGAAGGATGGTATCCTGGGCTGCCTTTTAGCCGTGGAAATGCTGGCTGGGTCGGGCCAGAGTCTGGCAGAATTGGCCCAGGAATTCCAGCTTAAATATGGTCCGAGTAAGAACCAAAGGACGGACATAAAAGTTAGCCAGAGCGATCAAGGGGTGATACTGGAGAATATTAAGGCCTTTAATCCTAAAACAATTGCCGGGTCTAAAGTAGATTCCATTTATGAAGCAGAAGGGCGAAAAATAGTAATGGAAGACGATAGCTGGGTCTTAATACGTTATTCAGGAACTGAACCGGTATTCAGGATATATGTAGAAGCGGAAAATGAAGAGCGAATGTTGCAGATCCAAGAAGAGGTTTTAGATGGCTTAAGCCTCAATCCTAAAATATAATGCTTTTAGGCTATTTATTCTTTAATTTGGAAGGTATAGGCAGGAAAATAATGAATTATGACGAAAGTAGTATAATGAATGAACATTCAGGAAGTTGACCCGAAAATATTGGATAAGCTCTTGCTCAAATTGATCGAGAATCTGGAAAAGGGCCGAGATAATATCTATCTGCTGGCTGAGGCCATTAGCCATAAAATCCAGGGTTTAGAGCTGGAAATAAAGGACCTTAATCTGACCTTAGCTCAGCTTACGGAACAATTTCAGCTTGATCAGGTTTTTGGGGGAAACATTCCGGATGGGAAAGCTGGTAATAAAAGAGAAGACTCGAATACAAAAAGGCAGCTAGAACTAATCAAGCTGCAGCAGATCCGGGATGACCTCCTCTGGCAGCTGGAGAGCTTAAGAGTTACCTACCAACATGCCTATGAATATATGGATACTACCCATATGGCTTTAAGGGTTTTACAGGGTCAGCTTACTAAATTTGATCAGCCTCAGGCAGATGTACCCCCAGGCCTGGAAAGGGCTTTATGGCTCTTAGAGTCCCAGGAAGTTGAGCGCCGCAAGATATCCCGGGAGCTTCATGATGGACCAGCTCAGACCCTGGCGGCTGTTTTGATGGAATTGGACTATCTGCAACGGCTCGGGGACCAAGACCCTGATAGTCTAAGGCCTAAATTGGACCTGGTAAAGAAAATGAGTCGGGATTGTTTAGATGAAATCAGGAGGATCATTTTTGATTTAAAACCAGCTCTGCTGGACCCAGATTTGCATCATACTCTGCAAGAATACTTGCGGGATATACAGCTCAAATATAACTTGGAAATAGAGTTTTCCCTGATTGGCGATAAGAAAAAATATGGACTGGTATTAGCCGGCTCCATATTTCGTATCGTTCAGGAAGCCATAAGCAATATCCATAAACATGCCGGTACTCAAAAAGCCATGGTTAGACTGGAGGATAATGGACAAAGGCTTACCCTGATCATTAAGGACCAAGGAATTGGCTTTGATCTGCAACAGCAAACTCCGGAGGAGAGCTATGGACTATTAGGTATCAAAGAAAGGGTTCAACTGTTGGGTGGGGTAATGGAAATTCATTCTCAGCCGGGAGCAGGAACTCAAATAATCATTATAGTTCCCCTGGAAGGAGAGGAGAGCAATGAATCGCAAGGTT
>CAZPSR010000018.1:0-19455 GCA_964589135.1 uncultured Syntrophomonas sp. | reverse complement strand
ATCATGAAACTCTCATAATATATAGTTTATGCCAATGCCAAAGGCACAAGCGGCTAATACCCGCATAAAAATCAGGGAAATAATTCGGCTGCCGCTTTTTTTGCTCACTGCGGCTTCTACTGGCAGATCATGTGCTAATAAGAGCATGGCCGCTACAATAGTCAATTCCCGGGGACCTAAGCCCAAGGGCACAACTGCACCCAGGCCAGCATAGAAGCTAACCAGGGCTCCTAATACCAAGGGCAAGGCTGCTTCTCCCGGCAAACCCAGAAAACTCATAAAAGGAGAGAGGGAATCGGACAAGCAGGGGATAACCGGGGTATAGGTAAGCAGGGAGACGATAATATATACTGGCAGTACGATTTTGATAACTAATTCCCAGGTTAAATTCAATCCTTTTTTAGTCCCTCGAATAAGAATTTGCAGCATCGGCTCAATCCACTTCTTTAAAACATCATTCAGCTTGGCAACAGATTAATTATACCCTATGTACTTTGTTCCTGACCATTAATTTGCTTGATCCCAGAGCTTAAGCTTATTAATGATCTTATGGTGAATTATCTTGATATGGCATGGGTTTTTAGGTTTTACCTGGCCCGGGTAGTGGTGTTTAACCAGGAGTAGGAGTAGGTGGATAAGTTCTATCAGCCATCCCCAGCTGCAGCATGAGTATTTTAAACTGATAAAAAGACGGCCAACCGGTACTGTTCATTAGGGGCGGCGTTGTTTTATTTGGAAGAAAATTACCAAATTTTCCAATATACCTATGGATATTTGGCCTAGAATATATTAATATATTAATAAGTTACCAACTAATTTTCCGTTAACGGATGAAACCTGGGCAAGTAACTCAAATTTCTGACCCCAAAATCGGCTGAAAAGTCCGGAAATTTAATGAATACCAGGCAGAGAGGAGTATTTTGTATGATACGAAAGCTGGCCCATAATGTTCTTATCCTGGGCAACCAGTACTTCAATTATTTGTTGGTGGGGCGGGAAAATGCGGTATTGATAGAGTGTGGAGTTAGTGCCGGGGTTATGAGTTTTCAGCAGGATTGGCAGCAACTACCCCAAATCCCTAAAATAAAAACCATGGTGGCTATGCATGAACATTTTGATCATGTTTGCGGCATTCCCAGCTTAAGGGCCATGTTCCCAGGGATTCCGGTGATAGCCCATGCCAAGGCGGCCAGGGTATTGAATAAAGCTGCAGTGGTTCAAGGTCATTTTCATCAGGATGAGCAAATGTCGGTGTTACTAAAGGATTGGGGCATTATCCCAGATAAACCACTTACTCCTCAGCTTGACTCCATTCCCATCGATGCCTTGGTAGCGGAGGGAGATTCAATTCCGGTCGATGGCTGGGCCGGACTGAAGGTAATGGAAACTCCGGGACACAGCCCAGGTTCTATAGCTCTTTATCTTAAAGAGGAACAATTAATGTGTTTGTCTGATGCTGGAGGATATCAGATCAGAGACGATTTTATCTTCCCCATATTTTTTCAGGGTTATGAAATGTACATGGAAAGCTTGGAGCGCATGAGCACTTATCCAACTCGCATTTTATTCTTACCCCATGGTGAGATATGGACGGGAGAGTTGGTACCTCTTTTCTACCAGCGGGCGAAGGGAGAGGCTGAAAAAGCCTTTAACTGGATTAGGCGCATGCTGGATGAAGGGTTGGAAGGGGCCGAAATGGAGCAGCGCCTGTTTAATAACTATTACCGAGACGGCTTGACCATTTATACTCCAGACAACATTCGTTTATGTGTAAAATTATTAGTGCAAAGGACCCGAGAATGCTCGTAATGAACCAGGGAAAGGGATCTGCTAAATATATATCCAGATAAAAAAACCGGGAAAGCTTCCCGGTTTTTCCTATTAGCAACGTTATTAAAGATCATAATAAAGTTCGAATTCCATAGGATGGGGTATGCTATTAACCTTAGCAGCTTCCGCCCGCTTGCTTGCAATCCAAATTTCTAATAGCCGGGGTGGGAATACTCCACCAGTCAGTAGGAATTCCTGGTCTTTTTCCAGGGCATCCAAAGCTTCATCAAGTGTTCTGGGCAAAGATTTGATTTTAGCTTGTTCTTCCTCAGGCAGTTTATATAGATTTACATCATAAGGACCATAGCCTTCAGCTATGGGATCTATCTGCTTTTTGATCCCATCCACCCCTGCCATCAACATAGCAGCAAAGCCCAGGTAAGGATTGCAGGTAGCATCTGAGGAGCGGAATTCAAAGCGCTTGGTTTCAGGAGTCTTGGCATAAGCTGGAATTCTGATTACCGCACTGCGATTGGAAGTAGCAAAACAAATGCTGACTGGAGCTTCATAGCCTGGAACCAAGCGCTTGTAGGAATTGGTACTGGGGTTGGTGATGGCCAAAAGGGCTGGCGCATGTTTCAGTAACCCCCCGATAAAGTAAAGAGCTTCTTTACTTAGCCCGGCATAACCGTTTTCATCATGAAACAGGGGCTGGCCGTTTTTAAACAGGTGCATATGTACATGCATACCATTGCCGGCTTCACCGAACAAGGGCTTGGGTAAAAAGGTGACTGTTTTACCTTCTTGAAAAGCCAGGTTTTTAATAAGATATTTGGCCAGCATGGTTTTATCAGCCATTTCTCTCAGAGTACCAAACTCCACCTCGATTTCAATCTGACCCGGTCCAGCTACTTCATGATGATGGTATTTAACCGGGATATTGTTTTCTTCCATCAAAAGGCACATGCGAGCCCTTAAATCATAAAGGATATCCTGGGGAGGGGCAATATGGTAGCCGCTTTTCAGGGGTATCTTGTAGCCCAGGTTTTGATATTCCTCATTGCCACTGTTCCAGATGGCTTGTTGGGTATCGATGGAAAAAGAACATTTTTGGGGCTGGCAGGTGTAGGTGACGTGGTCAAAAACATTAAATTCATATTCAGGGCCGATTCTCATCTCATCTGCTATACCAGTAGAGCTCAGGTATTCTTCAGCTTTAATGGCTATAGCCCTAGGGTCCTGGTCAAATCTGTAGTTGTCGGGTTCTGCTATAACAAAAATGTCTCCGATCATGCTTAGGGTAGGTACATCGGTGAAGGGGTCAAAGACCGCGGTAGAAAGGTCAGGAATGAAAACCATGTCGCTATTCTCAACCGGGGCAAAACCATAGTTGGACCCGTCAAATCCGATACCATATTTTAAGGTGTCGGGGGTGAAACGACCAATAGGAATACCCAGATGGCGCCACCTGCCCAATAAGTCAATCATCTTAAAATCAATCATCTTAATTTGCTTCTCTTTACAAAATGCGGTTACTTCTTCGTAACTACTGAACATGTATAAGCCTCCTTTGTCCTCATGACACTCCGAAATTATAGCAAAAATATGTCAGTCTGTTAAGTGAGGATTTTGCAATTACAGCCAAGTATTTCAGTAAGGCCATCCTTTAGGCAACGCTGAACTACCTTAATAGTGCTGTTAACCAGCACATTGTAGTCTCCCGTAGGGGGTTCTAAAATATTCTTCGTCAGGCTAAAAATAGGCAGCTGGATTTTTGAATTAGGCTGTATAAACTATGGGGTTGGAAGAAGGGGCTGGAATAATATTCTTCTTAGCTGCTTAGCATATCTCTCCTTAGTCACTAATAAAATGTATTACATGTGAAGAAGCTCCAAAAGCTTGATGGAGGTGAGCTTAATCAATAAAAAGCTGATTAAGATAGTTGTACCAATTTTGCTAATATTATTGGCCTTTGGATTAGCCTTCGACAGCTTGCGAGATATGTATATCAAATCCCGCCTGGAAGCCAAGGTGGAATTAACCCGGGCTTTGGCCGGGATGGAGAAAATTACTGAATATAGATATAGCCTGAAATCAGGCTTTACAGTAGAGGGGCGAGAGGAGGTGATAAGTCAGGTCGAGGGAGAGAAAAGCCAAGGAAAAACTCATATAAAGGGGGAGATGGTTAACACAGCTGTAGATATTTATTATATTAACCGTACTATATATAATTATGATTCATCAGCAGAAAAGTGGTTAGTCATAGAAAGCGATTCAAGCAATTCCGAAGAACTGCTAATATCAGAGCTAAATCCCTTGAGTAATTTTCGGATCAGGGCACCCGCCACGGTTGAAAAAGTCGGTTTTGAAAAGGTCAATGGTATAGAATGTTTGGTAACTGCATGTGAAACCGGGGTTCAAAGCGAATTGTTGGAGACCTTCTGGCAGGATTTCAAATACCAGTTCTGGATTGATTATAAAAAGGGTCTGGTTCAGAAGGCTCGGGTTCAGGCTAGGAACCAAGATTCTTTTGAAACCCTTTTGGAAATCGAGGTTGTTTTCCAGGATATTAATAAAAAGATCAGTATAGAAGCACCAGATCTTACTAAAGGAAAGGAGTCGCAATAATCAGCAGGGGCTTTGGCCCCTGCTTTCTTAATGGCAGGTTCTGGCTTAGGCAGGACTCGGCTTAAACTCCTGATCCAGATTCTTAGCAGCTATTGAAATCTTAAGATTTGATTTTTGTGGGTCAAATAAACAGGCCGAGGGCTCTAAGAGGGAGCAATGCCGGGGAGAAAAAAACTTACCAGCATTTAACAGCTTCATTGCGTCCACGGTCAGGATTTTGTTATAATCTCCTTATACAAGGGGGGATTGTTTTTGAATCTCGAGGAAGTAGATATCCTATTTACGCCCGAGCAAATTCGGGAAAAAGTGAAGGATTTGGGAAGCAAAATATCTGCTGATTACAAGGGAGAAAGCCTGCTGGTAGTAGGAATATTAAAAGGTGCTTTTGTGTTTATGGCTGACCTGATCAGGGAAATCGATATAGCAATGGAATTGGATTTTATGAGTGTTTCCAGCTATGGGATCTCTTCTGAAACATCGGGTGAAGTTAGAATAATGAAAGACCTGGATTTTTCCATAGAAGGAAAGCATGTTCTGGTAATAGAAGATATCGTGGATACTGGCTTAACCCTTAATTATATCAGCAAGATATTGAAACAAAGAGGCTGTCGCAGTGTAAAAATCTGCTGCTTGTTGGATAAGCCTTCCCGCCGCCGCAGTCCGGTTATACCCGACTATATCGGTTATACCATACCCGATCACTTCGTGGTTGGCTATGGGCTGGATTACGCAGGTCGTTACCGCAATTATCCGGCGGTATGTATTTTAAAGCCATCAGTATATAAGAATGATTAGGGGTGCAGCAATGAACAACGAACTAGTATTGGTACTTGATTTTGGAGGTCAGTATAATCAGTTGATAGCCAGGCGGATCCGTGAATTGTCGGTCTATAGTGAGATGGTTCCCTTTGATATTACTTATGAAGAAGTTCTGGAAAAGAGGCCCAGTGGAATAATATTAAGCGGGGGACCAGAAAGCGTTCAGGTTGATAACGCGCCCGCCTGTGATCCACGGATTTTTGAAATGGGGGTTCCAGTACTGGGGATTTGTTATGGAATGCAGCTGCTGGCAAGGCATTTTGGAGCACAGCTAGCCGGTGGGCCGCTGGGGGAGTATGGGCGCAGTGTCTTACAGGTTACCCAGCCTTTAGACAGCCTTTTTAAAGGATTGGCCATGGACATGCAGGTCTGGATGAGCCCTGGAGATTCCATAAAGGAATTGCCGGATGGCTTTGAGGCTACTGCCAGTACCGCTAATTGTCCCTTGGCTGCTATTAGCAATCCAGAACGCAAGTTGTATGGAGTTCAGTTTCATCCCGAAGTCAAACATACTCTTTTGGGTATGGAGATACTTGGCAAATTCCTTTTTGAAGTCTGTGGTCTGAAAGGGGAATGGGATCTAGGAGACCTTATCGAAGAAACGGTGCAAGAAATCTGCCAGCAGGTAGGAGGGCGAAAAGTTTTATGTGCTTTAAGCGGAGGAGTTGATTCTTCTGTTGCTGCCACCCTGGTGCATAAGGCAGTAGGAGATCAGCTGGTCTGCGTTTTTGTGGATAATGGTCTCTTGCGCAAAGGGGAACCGGAAGAGGTCGTTAAAACTTTTAGAGATCAAATGAAAATGAATTTAATCGCCGTGGATGCCCGTGAACGCTTCATTAACAAGCTGGCCGGAGTAAAAGATCCAGAAAAGAAACGCAAAATTATTGGTGAGGAGTTTATTCGGGTTTTTGAAGAAGAGAAGAATAAAATAGGGGATATTGACTATCTGGTTCAAGGTACCATCTATCCCGATATAATAGAAAGCGGTACCAGCACTTCCCAAACCATCAAGAGTCATCATAATGTGGGGGGCTTGCCGGAAGACATGGATTTTGAGTTGATTGAGCCCTTGCGGATGCTTTTTAAAGATGAGGTCCGGCTTTTGGGGGAAAAATTGGGGATCTCCCGTGAAATATTGTGGAGACAGCCTTTCCCCGGTCCAGGACTAGGGGTAAGAGTGCTGGAAGAGGTAACTGCAGAAAAGCTTGAACTCTTAAAAGAAGCAGATGCCATAGTAAGGGAGGAAATAAAAAATGCTGGCCTGGAAAACGAGATCTGGCAGGCCTTTGCCGTACTTCCACCGGTAAGAAGCGTGGGGGTCATGGGGGATGCCAGGACTTATGCCTATCCGGTTATTATAAGGGCAGTGGTAAGCGATGATGCCATGACTGCTGAATGGGCTCATCTGCCCTATGAATTGCTGGATACCATGGCCAGTCGCATTGTAAATGAAGTTAAAGGCATTAATCGGGTAGCCTATGACATAACCAGCAAACCTCCCGGAACGATAGAGTGGGAGTAGACCTTTGCTAGCCTCTGAACCCCCAAAAGGGTGCAGAGGCTTTGTTTTTGCCAATGCCATTGGCAGCTGCATGGCCGCCCAACAGTCCCGCCCTTTTCTATTTAAGCTCTGGTATAGTCCTCCTTGGTCCGGGCAAGAATTCATTTAAGTAGAATAAAAGGCATATTTGGCAGCCCGGAATACTATAAGAGATAGAAAGGGTTTTTACTATACTGCAGTATTGGCCCGGCAAGGAGGAGCAAGGTGGAAGAGCTGATAAAGATGATGGCGGCTCGGGTGGTTAGCAGGTTGGATAATCTAGAGCAAGAGACTGATTTTGATAATCTGTTGCAGCTGTCTGATCCGGAATTGCGCAGTGAAGCTAGGGAGCTTTATCAAAGCATCTGCAAGCTAAAAGAAGAATTACAGGGTTTGATTTAAGAGAAGCTGTTGACAGTGGGCGGGTTCCGTCTTCTGGTCATTGGCAAATCTCGGGTTGACACCCGTTACCGGCTTTGTTAATATCTAGATGTAACGAAATAGGATATACATGGCGAAAGTGTGTCTAGGGTTCCGCATTTTTAATGGACTGGTCCGAGTGACACAGGTGCTTATGGCGCTACACCGTATAGGGATAAAAGCCCAGGTGGACAGGTTTCGGTTACGAAACTGCCCGCCTGGGCATTCTATTTGCATAGTATCATGATGGGCTGGTGAAATAATATAAGTAGCTTGAAACCTGAAAAGTAGAGGTTTGCTAAAATTAGGAGGGATATTATCGATGCCGGATGTGGGGATAATAATGGGAAGTGATTCTGACCTGGAGGTAATGCAAGAAGCCGGAGAAATGCTGGATGGGTTTGGACTCAGCTATGAATACACCATTTGTTCGGCCCACCGCTTGCCTCAGGCTACTGCTGAATATGCCCAAAATGCAGCCGGTAGAGGGGTGAAAGTGGTTATTGCCGGGGCGGGAGGAGCCGCACATCTGCCCGGGGTAATAGCTGCCTATACTTATCTGCCGGTGGTGGGAGTGCCCATAAAGAGCAGCACTCTATCAGGGGTTGATTCGCTCTATTCCATAGTACAGATGCCCAAAGGCATTCCTGTGGCCACGGTAGCCATTAATGGCAGTGCCAATGCTGCATTATTGGCGGTACAGATACTGGCTCTGGGAGATGACAGACTGCAGTCTGCTCTACTAAAGTATCGGCAGAATATGGCTCAGGGGGTCTTGGAAAAAGACCAGAAACTGAAGAATATAGGAGTACAGGCCTACCTGGAAGCGAAAAAGCTCTAGTATCCTTGGGTTGGCATAAGCTAAGGGGTGTAACCCTCTGCCAGGAAAAGAGCATTACAGCATCAGGGGGGCGATCCATGATAGATAGATATTCACTGTCCTGGTATAGGAGCTATATAGTGGAAAATACTACAGAATTGCTTAGAGACCGAAATACCCCTGGGCAAGACCAGGCTCTGATGGAAAGCATTCCTGAAGCTGCAGTTGAGCTTAGCAAAGGTGGAATGTGAAGTGGAATTCAAGGCTGGGCCCAGTTGGTTCAGATGGATGGTTGGGAAAGAAGATGGCATGGAATTGGTGAACCTGGCAGCACAAGATGCAGCCAGGACTTGGGGGGAGGCAATAGAATGCCACATGAAATAGGAGATAAATTTAAAGATGAGTGCGGGATATTCGGAGTAGTCCTGAATGAACCCGAACATGAAAACGATGCAGCCCGTACTGCTTTTTACGGTCTTTATGCCTTGCAGCATCGGGGTCAGGAGAGCGCTGGGATTGCGGTCTCCGATGGGCTTAAAATAAGATTGCATAAGGGTATGGGATTGGTTACCGAAGTTATTAAACCCGATACCATTAAAAACTTGCCAGGTAATATTGCCATGGCTCATGTTCGTTACTCCACCACTGGAGAGAGCGGCATTGTAAATGCCCAGCCTATGGTTTTTCATTACCGGCAGGGAATGTTGGGCTTGGCCCTTAATGGCAGCCTAACCAATACGGTGGAATTAAGGAAACGAATGGCTACTTATGGTTCGGTATTCCAGACGACTTCTGATACCGAATTGGTAGCCAACCTGCTGGCCCGCTATTCCCAGAAGAATCTGGAGGATGGGCTTCACAAGTGCTTGAGCGATTTAAAAGGAGCCTTTGCCCTAATAATAATTACCGAAGATAAAATGATCGGCATTCGGGATCAAATGGGGATTCGTCCCTTGTGTCTGGGGGATTATGAGGGAAATTATGTGTTGGCTTCGGAAACCGCAGCCCTGGATACTATTGGAGCTAAACCTATCCGGGATGTTAAGCCAGGAGAGATCGTCATTATTGATCGGGATGGTTTAAGATCCACCCAGGTAGAAAGCTCTCCCCGTTGTGCTCACTGTATTTTTGAATATGTTTATTTTGCCCGGCCCGACAGTACCCTGGATGGAATAAATGTCTATCAGGCCCGGCGGGAACTGGGTAAGCAATTGGCCCGGGAGAATCATATTGATGTGGATCTGGTTATACCAGTGCCGGATTCAGGTACCCCAGCGGCCCTGGGTTATGCTGAGGAAGCCGGATTGCCCTTTCAGGATGGCTTGATGAAAAACCGCTATGTGGGCCGAACCTTTATCCAGCCTACCCAGAAGATGAGAGAATTGAGTGTTCGCCTTAAACTCAATGCGGTAAATAAAATTGTAGCCGGTAAGAGGCTGGTGATGGTGGATGATTCCATAGTAAGAGGCACTACCAGTAAAAAGATTGTACAGATGTTGAGGGATGCCGGAGCCAAAGAGGTGCACATGGCAGTATCTTCACCTCCTACCAGCTATCCCTGTTATTATGGTATAGATACCTCAAGCCGGGAAGAATTAATCGCCAGCAAGATGGAGGTAGAAGAAATAAGGCAGTTTATCGGAGCCGACAGCCTGCATTACCTGAGTCGGGAAGGCATGTTCCAAGCTCTGGGCGGCAACTCGGAAAAATACTGTGATGCCTGCTTCAGCGGTCTTTACCCGGTGGGAATAGATAGCTAGGTATTAATAGGGCTGATAAACTGTAATACCAACCGGTTAGAATTACCGGGATAATAAGTCGGGAGGTTAATATGGATAAAACAGGACTTAGTTACAAGGAGGCCGGAGTTGACATAGATGCTGCCAACCAGTCAGTAGATATGATCAAAAAATGGGTAGGCATGACCCGCAGACCCGAAGTTCTGACCGAGATCGGCTCTTTTGGAGGGCTATTCGCCCTGGATATGGCCAAATACCAGGAGCCGGTTTTGGTTTCCGGCACCGATGGGGTAGGAACCAAGTTGAAAATAGCCCAGATGGCCGGGGTTAATGATACGGTAGGCATAGATCTGGTGGCCATGTGTGTAAATGATATCCTGGTCCATGGGGCTGAGCCTTTATTCTTTTTGGATTATATTGCGGTAGGCCAATTGAAACCGGAGTATATAGAAGCTCTGGTTAAAGGGGTGAGCCAGGGATGCCTAGAGGCTGGTTGTGCCTTGATTGGCGGGGAGACAGCCGAGATGCCGGGCCTTTATGACGGGGATGAGTACGACCTGGCCGGTTTTGCGGTAGGAATTGTGGAGCGCTCCCGGATAATAGATGGCAGCAAGATAGAGGAAGAGGATATTATCATCGGCCTGCCCTCATCGGGATTGCACTCCAATGGCTTTTCCCTGGTGCGCAAGGTAATGGAAAAGGCCGGCCTGGGTCTGAATGATAAGCCCCCAGGCTTGGGCCAGAACCTGGGACCAGAACTTTTAACCCCTACTCGGATTTATGTAAAGACCATACTCAGCTTGCTGAAAGAGGTAGAGGTAAAAGGGATGGCCCATATCACTGGTGGGGGGATAGTGGAAAACTTACAGCGTATCTTACCCCAGGGTTTGGGAGCGGTAATAGAACGGGATAAAATCCCGGTCCTGCCTATTTATAATCTCTTGCAGGAGCTGGGTGGGATATCCTCAGCTGAAATGTATCGGACTTTTAATATGGGTATTGGTTTTGTGCTGATTATAGCTGCCGAAAAATGCTCCAAGGCTCTAAAGCACTTGCAGGAAAAGGGTGAAAAGCCGATAATTATAGGGAGTATTACTGCCCGGGAAACCGGGGTGGTACTAAAATGAAGCAGCTTATGACTGCCCGGCAGCTCAGGCTAGCGGTATTGGCATCGGGCCGGGGGAGTAACTTTGATGCTATTTGCCAGGCTATTGAGAGAAAAGATCTGAATGCCCGGATTGTAGTTTTGATAAGTGATCAGCCCCAGGCTCCGGCTCTGGCCAAAGCAGCCGAGCGAGGTATGGAAACTTTGCTGGTTAATCCCCGGGATTATTCTGGCCGCGATGCCTATGAAGAGCACTTGCTGCGGGAATTAGAGGCCAGGCAGGTAGATTTGGTAGTCTTGGCCGGATATATGCGCCTAGTGGGAAAGATTTTTTTAGCCGCTTATGAAGATCGGGTATTAAACATTCATCCAGCTCTCCTGCCTTCCTTTCCAGGATTGCATGCTCAACAGCAAGCTCTGGATTACGGAGTGAAAATAAGTGGTTGTACGGTTCATTTGGTTGATGAAGGAATGGACACCGGACCGATCATACTGCAAAAGGCGGTACCGGTCTTAGATGACGATGACGAGGATGCTCTTTCCCAACGCATATTACAGGAAGAACATAAGGTGTATTGGCAGGCTCTGCAGTTAATCGCTGAAGGTCGGGTATGGATTGAGGACAGAAGAGTATTAATAAAGGCCAATTAGAGCAAAGGCCGTATTTTTAGGCCGGTCACCAAAAAGACAAATATAAAGGGGGAAAAACTGAATGAAGCGAGCCCTGCTTAGTGTTTCCAATAAAGAAGGAATTGTAGATTTTGCCCGAGGCCTGGAGAAACTGGGCTTTGAGATAGTCTCCACTGGGGGTACCTACCGTATCCTCTTGGAGGCGGGAGTAGGAGTTGTTAAGGTATCAGACCTGACTGGCTTTCCGGAGATTCTGGATGGCCGGGTCAAGACCCTGCATCCCAAAGTACATGGGGGTATATTAGCCCGCCGTACTGATGATCATCTGCAGCAGCTGCAGGACAATGAGATAGAAACTATTGATCTGGTTTGTGTCAATTTGTATCCCTTCCGGGAAACGGTTAAAAAGGAAGGGGTTAGCCTGGAAGAAGCCATAGAGAATATCGATATTGGCGGACCTACCATGATCAGGTCGGCAGCCAAGAATTATCAGGACGTTATTGTAGTGGTCAAACCTGAACTATACCATTCGGTATTAACTGCCCTGGAGGAGCAGGGAGATTTGGCTCATGATCAGCGTTTGCAGCTGGCTTTGGAAGCTTTCAGCCATACCGCCGCTTACGATGCCATGATTACGGCTTACCTGTCTGGGATTACCGGCAGCTATTTCAATGACAATTATGTACTTGCAGGAGAGAAGGTTTACGAGCTGCGCTATGGGGAAAACCCTCACCAAAAAGCCTGCTTTTATAGAAATATGACTCCTGGATTGGGCTTGCCCGATGCCCGGCAGCTGAATGGAAAAGAACTATCATATAACAATATTATTGATGTACAAGCAGCTTGGGCTTTGGTCAAGGAATTTTCCGAGCCCGCCTGTGTAATTATTAAACATACCAATCCCTGTGGAACTGCGGTGGCGGCAGAACTGGATTTGGCTTATGAGCTGGCTTTTGCTGCCGATCCCAAATCAGCCTATGGAGGAATTATAGCTTTCAATCGGCGGGTTGACCCTAAAACAGCGGAAAAAGCGGCTGGACCATTTATGGAAGCCATTATTGCCCCGGGCTATGATGATACGGCCTTAGCAGTTTTTCAGGCTAAGAAAAACCTGCGGGTTTTAGAGCTGCCCATTAAGGAGCAGCAGGATTGGCAGTTGAAAACCGTAGAGGGTGGATTTGTGTTGCAGGATCCGGATCTAGACCAGATGGGGGCGGAAGATCTAAAGGTAGTAAGTGATATCGCTCCTAGTCCAGAACAGATCAAGGACTTGCTCTTTGCTTGGAAAGTAGTTAAACATGTCAAGTCTAATGCTATCGTGGTAGCTAAAGATCAAATAACCCTGGGAGTGGGAGCAGGTCAGATGAACCGGGTAGGTTCGGCGGCCATAGCCATGGAACAGGGGAAGGAAAAGTGTAAGGGAGCGGTTATGGCCTCAGATGCCTTTTTCCCTTTTAAAGATACGGTGGAATTAGCTGCCCGGTATGGCATTAAGGCTATAATTCAGCCCGGAGGTTCCATTCGGGATCAGGAGAGTATAGATGAATGCAACCGGCATGGAATTGCCATGGTATTTACTGGTTTAAGGCATTTCAAACACTAGACTAAAGCGGCGGAGTGAAGGACAGGGAGGTTTTACAATGGGTAAGAGAGTACTGCTTATTGGCCAAGGGGGGCGGGAACATGCCCTGGCCTGGAAAATTGCCCAAAGCCCGGTGCTGGAAAAGCTCTATGCGGCCCCAGGCAATCCGGGCATGGAGGAATTGTGTGAATGTATCCCCATCGATGCTGCTGACGTGGAAGGATTGTTAAGTTTTGCCTTACAGGAAAAGATTGATCTTACCGTAGTGGGACCAGAGGCTCCTTTGATGGAAGGCATTGTAGACCTTTTTGGTCAACATGGGCTTACTATCTTCGGACCTACTGCAGCTGCGGCCAGGTTGGAAGGCAGTAAAGTGTTTACCAAAAACCTCTTTAAAAAATATAGGATACCGACGGCAAATTATGAGGTTTTTAATAATATAGAGCTAGCCCGGGAGTACGTCAAAACCTATACTGATTGCGGTCATTCGGTAGTGGTTAAAGCCGACGGTTTGGCTGCCGGCAAAGGGGTAGTGGTGGCAGCCGACTATGAAGAGGCCAGCCAGGCCCTGGATGCCATTATGAAAGATAAGGAATTTGGCAAGGCCGGAGACCAGGTAGTAATTGAAGAATGCCTTTTTGGGCAGGAAGTAAGTTTTTTTGCCATCAGCGATGGCAGCAATTATATATCCTTGTTATCGGCCCAGGATCACAAACAGGTATTCGATAATGATAAAGGTCCCAATACTGGCGGGATGGGAGCTTACTGCCGTCCCCCCATTTATACCCAGGAGTTGCATCAACAGGTGGTGGACCAGGTAATAGCACCGGTAATTAAAGCTATGGCTGCGGAAGGCATCCCCTACCAGGGAGTGCTTTATGCCGGGCTTATGATAACTGAGGAAGGCCCCAAGGTATTGGAATTTAATGCCCGTTTTGGTGATCCGGAAACCCAGGTGTTAATGCCCATGATTAAGAGCGATATTTTGCCCTTGCTAGAAGCAGCAGCTAAAGGCAAGCTGGATCAGCAAGAGGTGGAATTGGAAACCGGCACCTGTATCTGTGTGGTCTTGGCCTCAGGAGGCTATCCCGGGGCTTACCAAAAGGGTAAAGAAATAAAAGGCCTGGACAGCCTGGATCCAGATACTTTGATCTTCCATGCCGGTACCAGTAAGAAAAACCAAAGCTTCTATACCAATGGAGGCCGGGTGTTGGCGGTGGTCCGCCGGGGGGAAGATATGAAAAGTCTGATAGATAGAGTATACCAGGAAGTACAGAAAATCAGTTTTGATGGTATGCATTACCGAAGGGATATAGGCAGGAAGGCCCTGGGAGGAAAGATATGAATCCCAGATTAGCTCCCTTGCTCAGGGTAGGAGGATTAATTGTCCTGATCTTAATGCTTTTGCACCTGCCCACCCGGGAGTTCCTGAAAGTAACATTTATATTGGGAATACCCTTTGTCTTTGCCCTGGCTTTCTTGAAAAAAAGCAGCAAGTACTCTCTACGCTGGTTTGCGGCTTTAGTCTTGATACTCTTGGTGGTAGGGGGTTATCTGTACATGTTGAACGGTTTGCCGGAGCGAATTGCTCTTCACCAGATTGAAATTGATGGTGCAGTTCTGTTGACTGAGGGCAAGTTTGATGAAGCCTGGGATAAATTTAGCGAAATGGAACCATACGTTAATGATGAGACGCTAAATAAAAAACTGGCTCAAGTGGAAAAAGAAAGAGAGGCCTTCCTGAAGGTGGAAAAAGCCCAGGAATTGATGGAGGCTGGAGAAGGGGAGCAAGCTCAGGAGATCTTGGAATCCGTACCCTCTGACAGTATGGCTAAGCAGGAGGCCGCCCGTATGCTTAAAATTCTAAGAGAGTAGGGGAATTCAAATGCTTACACTGAAACAAGTCAAAGCCAATGAAATGGTGCAGGCTTATATGCGTTTGGGGAATGAGTACATAGGCACCATAGGCGCTATTGAACACAATCTCAGTCATGCCGAATATGTTTCTAACTTGTGTTATCAGATACTGCAGAAACTGGGATATTCTCCACGAGAAGCGGAGATGGGAGCTATTGCCGGATATCTGCATGATATAGGCAACCTGGTTAATCGCTATGGGCACGGTATGTCAGGGGCCTTGATGGCTTTTAATATCCTAATGGAGATGGATATGGAGCCCGAGGAAGTGGCTAGTGTTATGGGGGCCATTGGTAATCACGAAGAGCACGCAGGAGGCCATAGTGTCAATGTTATCGGAGCCGCCCTGATTTTAGCGGATAAGTCGGATGTGCACCGATCTCGGGTTAGAAAACAGGAGATGTCTTCCTTTACCCCCAGAGACCGGGTAAATTATGCAGTAAGCGATAGCAGGCTGAATATAGAGGTTGAGAAAAAGTTGATATCCTTGGAAATTGATATAGATACCCAAGTATGTTCGGTAATGGAATATTTCGAAATATTCCTGACCAAGATGCTAATGTGCAGGCGGGCGGCCCAGCATCTGGGTTGTGAGTTTGCCCTGGTGGTAAACAGAAACCGCTTGTTGTAAAGAAGGGAAGCCACCTGATGCCAATGATATGATAGTGGCAAGAGGGCGGAAGTTTCATATGAATTGAGCCGATTAAGCAGGGTTCTGGGGTTTAAAGGATGGCAGCAGACCGCTGAAGAGGTTCCAGAACCTGGTCCAGGGTAATAGCTATTTGGGCCAGCGCAGATGATCTCATAATATACTACTACAAGGAGCCGATAATAATGAGAAACAGGCAAATTCCCAGAGGATTGCGGGATTTACTACCGGAGGAAGTAAAGGTACTTAGAAGTATGGAGAAAAAAGCAGCCCGGCTTTTTAGCAGTTATGCCTACGAAGAGGTAATGACTCCTACTTTCGAATTCCTGGAAGTAATTGAAGCCGGGCGAGGGAGCAGGCGGGAGGATCTATTTCTTTTCATGGACCGGGAAGGAGGCATCCTGTCTTTGCGGCCGGAAGTTACCGGATCCATTGCCCGCATGGCATCCATCCACCTGCATGACGCTGATTTCCCTAGACGTCTGTTTTATACTGCCAATGTTTTTCGTCATGTACAACCCCAATTGGCCCAGTATCGAGAATTCAGGCAGACCGGAGTGGAGCTGCTGGGAGCAGCAGGAATATGGGCTGATGCCGAAGTAATAAATATAGCAGTAAGATTGCTGGAAACCATGGGCTTGACCAGCTTTAAAATAAGTATTAACCAATTGCCCATTTTTAACAGTCTGTTGGATGATAGCGGCTTAAACCTGGAAAATCGGAGGTTGGTACGCCGTCTGGTGGAAGACAAGGATTTAGTAGAACTCTATCGTCTCCTGGAAGGCCTGGATATAGATGATGAACTGAAGGATACCATAGCGGCCCTGCCTGTCTTGCATGGGGGATTGGAAGTTATCCAGCACATACCCTATGTGGAAAAAAATGCGAAGGCCTCAGCCGCGGTAGAAGAATTGATCAAGATATATGAGGCCCTTAAAATATATGGTGTTACTTCCCATATAGTGGTAGACATGGGGGTATTGAGGAACCTGGATTATTATACCGGACTGGTTTTTGAAGGCTATTCCCCTGATTTGGGTTATGGCTTATTAGGAGGCGGTCGGTACGATAATTTACTGGGACAGTTTGGCCTTAGCTGTCCAGCAACCGGTTTTGCCCTGCACATGGATCGGCTGGCCCTGGTCTTGAAATGCCGGGATGAGGAAAGGGATCATTACCTGGTAGGGGGCGACAATTATCCAGCTATGATTACCCAGGCGGAAAAGCTGAGGGAACAGGGATATATTGTGGAAATAGACCTGGGAGAACATAGCCAGGCTGAGCTGGAACAGAAGCTAGAGGGGAAAGAAAACTGGACCCTGATTTATTTGGATTAAGGGGATGATAAACATGAAGCAGGATTTTCTAACTATTGCCCTATCGAAAGGTACCCTGCTTAAGCCAACCGTAAAACTGCTGGAGCAGGCGGGACTGCCGGTGAGCGGCTTGAGTGAAGACAGCCGTAATATGGTCTTCAGCTATGAAGAAGAGGGCATTAAATACCTGATGTGTCGTCCCACGGATGTTCCCACCTATGTAGAGCAAGGAGCGGCCGATCTGGGGATAGTAGGCAAAGATGTTATAGTTGAACAGGCCAAAGATGTTTTTGAAATGGTTGATCTTAAATATGGCTACTGTCGTTTTGTAGTGGCAGTTCCCGAAAGCATGAAAAACCGACATTTACGAGAGCTTAATTACCGGCGGGTGGCCAGCAAATTTCCCCTAATAGCGGAAAAATTTTTCCGGGAACAGGGCCTGCAGGTAGATGTAATTAAGCTGCATGGCAATGTGGAACTGGCGCCTTTGATGGGTTTGGCTGATATGATCGTGGATTTGGTTTCAACCGGGCGCACCCTTAAAGAAAATAATCTGGTGGAACTGGTAAAGATCATGGATTCTACCACCCGGCTTATCTGTAATCGGGTTAGTTATAGAATCAAGCATGAGAGCATTCAGCCCTTGATAGAAAACATCCAAAAAATTGTGAAGGGTGGGGACCAGATATGAAAATCCGCAGGATCAAGGC
Organism: uncultured Syntrophomonas sp.; assembly: GCA_964589135.1. Lineage (GTDB taxonomy): Bacteria > Bacillota > Syntrophomonadia > Syntrophomonadales > Syntrophomonadaceae > JAAYJK01. The sequence goes on along the minus strand of CAZPSR010000018.1, from coordinate 1,810 downwards.
CTCCAGTCCAAAGTTGATGGATTTTTTGCAAGCCAACTATGAGGACATGAAACAGTATGAAGGTCTGGTGCAGGAAATTGCTCAAAGGGTAAGAGAGCAGGGCAACCAAGCCATATTTGATTTCAATCTGAAATTTGACCGGGCTATAATCGATGCGGATAATTTTAGGGTCAGTGAGGAAGAATTTGAAGCCGCCTATGATAAAGTAGACGATGAGTACATATTTGCTTTGCGGGCAGCCATTGAGAATATAGAAGTTTTTCATTCCCGGCAGTTGCGCAATTCCTGGATGGAACCTGATGAGCGTGGCTGCATATTGGGCCAGGTATTCCGTCCCTTGGAAAGAGTGGGAATCTATGTCCCGGGAGGAACGGCAGCTTATCCATCTTCGGTGCTGATGAATGCCATCCCGGCTCAGGTGGCGGGAGTGCAGGAAATAGTAATGGTAAGCCCCCCAGGACAGGATGGGCAGATGAACCCCTATACGCTGGTGGCCGCCAACGAGTTGGGTTTACAGGAAGTATATAAGATGGGGGGGGCCCAGGCCATATTTGCCCTGGCCTGGGGAACCGAAACCATTAAAAAAGTGGATTTAATAAGTGGTCCCGGCAATATATACGTTACCCTGGCCAAGAAAATGGTTTACGGAGATGTTAATATAGATATGCTGGCTGGACCCAGTGAAATATTAATTATTGCGGATCATAAGGCCAATCCGGTATATGCCGCAGCTGACCTGATGTCCCAGGCCGAACACGATGTATTGGCCCGCAGCATGCTGATCAGTACCAATGCAGATTTCCTGGATCGGGTAGAAGAGGAATTAAACCGCCAGGTTCAGACCTTGCCCCGCCAGGATATTATAAGTCAATCCTTGCAAAAATACGGAGCCTTGATATTGGCTGAGACCATGAAAGAGGCCTGTGAAGTGGCCAACCTGATTGCAGCAGAACACTTGGAACTTATGGTAGAACATCCTTTTGAACTACTGAGCCTGATCAAGAACGCTGGGGCTATTTTTATGGGTAATTATAGCCCGGAACCAGTTGGGGATTATTTTGCCGGACCCAATCATATCCTGCCCACTGGTGGGACGGCCCGGTTCTATTCTCCGGTTAGTGTGGATACCTTTACCAAAGCCTCCAGCTTGATTTATTACTCTAAACAGGGTATGGCAGACGACGCTGATGAGATAATCAAACTGGCCACCGTGGAGGGACTGGGAGCCCATGCTAATTCCCTAAGAGTCAGGAAGGAGGATGAATAATGGAGAAACTGAGAACAGCTGAGGTACAGAGAAAAACTAGTGAAACCGAAGTTCTGCTGCAATTGAATCTGGATGGTACCGGCAGTCATCAGATTGATATTGAAATCCCTTTTTTGAGTCATATGCTTACCCTGCTTTCTTTGCACAGTCTGTGTGATCTTAAAGTTACTGCCCGAGGAGATGTGGAAGTGGATGATCATCATACGGTGGAGGATATCGGCATATGTTTGGGGCAGGCTCTGGCCCAGGCCCTGGGAGAAAAAAGGGGTATTCGCAGGTACGGACAAGCAACCATACCTATGGATGAGACCTTGAGCCGAGTAGTGCTTGATCTCTCCGGTCGCTCGGCATTGGTATATAATGTGGAACTGGACCGGGATGCTATCGGCAATTTTGCTAGCGAAAACGCCCAGGAATTTTTTAAGGCGGTAGCCAACAGTGCTGGGATGGCCATACACATTGATCTGATTAGAGGCAGCAATTCCCATCATATACTGGAATCCATTTTTAAGGGGTTTGGCAGGGCTCTGAAGGAAGCGGTAG
>CAZPSR010000017.1:0-19624 GCA_964589135.1 uncultured Syntrophomonas sp. | reverse complement strand
CTGCAAGAGTAAAAGATATCAATAAGGTTCGACGCATGTTTAGCAATATACCAATGCAGAGGGAGGGATAAGGATGAAGGTAGCATATTACCCCGGGTGTTCCCTGCATGGACTGGCTAAAGAATATGGTATCTCAGTAGAAATGGTATGCAAACACCTGGATATCAATCTCAAGGAAATTGAGGACTGGAATTGCTGTGGAGCTACAGCGGCTCACAGTTTGAATCATGAACTGACTATAAGTTTGAGCGCACGCAACCTGGCTATTGCCAGGGACATGAAAATGAATAAAGTTCTGGCCCCTTGTGCGGGTTGTTTCAGCCGTCTAAAAGGTGCTTCTCATGAACTGAGAAACAATAAAGCTTTAGCAGCAGAAGTGGCCCAAATTATTCAGACCGAAGCACCCGTAGAACCAGAGGTTAATAACCTGTTGCAATTTATCATGGAAGAACCTGGACTCCTGGATACCATAAGTTCTCGGATAGTTAAGCCCCTGAGGGGCTTAAAGCTAGCAGCCTATTATGGTTGTTTATTGACTAGGCCTAAAGAGGTGGTGCAATTCGATGATCCTGAACTGCCGGTATCCATGGACTTGATACTAAAAAAGCTGGGAGCTGATACCGTTACCTGGGCCCATAAAGCCGAATGCTGTGGAGGCGGGTATGCGGCCAGTGACACTGGTATAGTGTTGGATTTAAGTGGGCAGGTTCTGGATTCAGCCTATAAAGCGGGCGCAGATGCTATTGTAGTGGCTTGTCCCATGTGCGGGGTAAACCTGGACACCAGGCAGGAGGCGGCTGCAGCTTCAAAAGGCCAGAAATACAATATGCCCATAGTATATCTCACTCAATTACTGGGTATAGCCCTGGGGTATTCACCCGGACAGTTAGGCATGAAGCGCCATCTTAACAGTCCTTTACCCTTATTGCAGAGTAAGGGATTGGCCTAAACCTGATCAATTATTATGAATCTGGAAATAGGTTCATATTAGCCATCAAACTTAGAGTATATGAACTAAATATACTGCATTTTTAAAGGAGGTGAAAATTGCTGGTCTTTAAATAACCAGCCAGTCGCAAGAGATACCAAGTATGGTTAATTCGATATTTTACAGAATAAGTCAGATTATTAAACTTAGAGCCAAGTCAAAAGGAGGGAAAGTCATTGAACAAAAGCAAGCTTATCACCATGAAAGAAGCTGTAGAAAAGTATACCTATGATGGTATGTATTTCGGTCATGGAGGAGCACTACCGGTTGGATCAGATTGCATTTCATTTTTCAGAGAAATGGTTAAGGCTGGGAGAAAGGACATCGACGTGGCTTCCAACTGTAACACTCAGGGTACCAATCTACTGGCAGCAGTAGGAGGGCTAAAGCGGATGGAAGTTGGGTTTTCCGGATTGGAAGTATATGGTTTCGCCAATGGTTTGAAAAGAGCCGTAGAAAGCGGTCAAACCGTTTTGGAAGACTATTCTAATGGTTCCATACCTATTCGCATGATGGCTGGCGCTCTGAACTGGCCCTTTGTGCCCATGTTCATGAATACCGGTTGTGACCAGCAATGGGCTTCTGCCGATGACCCGGAGAATTATCCCAATACCAAGAAGATGCCGGAAATAACCGATCCATTTACCGGCAAGGTATGTGGTGCTTTTACCCCCATAAAACCTGATGTGGCAGCAATTCATGTAACCATGGCTGACATTTACGGTAACGCTATTATGCTGGGAAGCGAATGGTGCCGCTATGAATTGTCCCGTTGCTCCAAAAAGGTAATCCTGTGTGCGGACAAGATAGTTGACACCGGGGTAATGAGGCAATTCCCCAATTTGGTCAGAATCCCTTATATAGTGGTAGATGCGGTGGTATATGCTCCTTATGGTGTATGGCCCGCCTGTTCTACAGGTCTTTATGACAGTGACGAAGAGCATATGTTCTACATGAATAAAATGCTGAAAACCGAAGAAGGTACTAATGAATATATACAAGCTTTTGGTCAGTATAATGATGTCTGGGATTTTGTAAAAATGATTGGCCAGGAAAGAATTGACAAAATTAGTGCAACCGATACTGCGTTTTTGATGGATCCGTATAAACAGTGGATTAAGACGGATGCTGAAATCAAGGAACTCTTGGAAAGGAGGTAAGACCATGGAATATACAAGACAAGAAATGATGGCAATCGCAACCGGTAGGGAGTTCAAAGACGGTGAGCTGGCAATATTCGGGGTGGGTTTAAGTATGCTGGCAGGATTCTTCGCCCAGAAAAACCATGCTCCCAACTTGATGGCCTTTACTGAAGGCGGAGTTTATGGTTCTACTCCCGTAGGCGGACTGCCCTGGGGTATTGAAGATAATCGGATATCTGCCAATGCAGTAAGCTTTACCGGTGCTATTGATGCACTGGGATTCCTGGTGGCCTCTGGCAGAGTTGACAATGCGGTTATAGGTGCAGCTGAGGTAGACAAATTTGGTAATGTAAATACTACCGGTATCTGGGCTCCTGGTACTGAACCCTGGCGAACTGGTAAATACACCCTGCCCAAAGTCCGTTTAAACGGTTCCGGGGGAGCCAACGAAATTGCCATCGGGGCCAAGAAATATCTACTAATGGTGACCCACGAGAAAAAGAGATTCAGTGAAAAGGTAGCCTACATTTCTTCACCGGGTTATCTGGATGGTGGCAACGCCCGTGAAAAATATGGCTTTCCGGGTGGCGGACCTTCGGCCATGATTACCACTCTGGGAATTTTAAGGCCTGATCCAGTCACCAAAGAGTTTATCCTTACCGGATACTATCCCTTTGCCTCCATAGAAGAGATTAAGGAAAATACCGGTTGGGACCTTAAAGTAGCCCCGGATGTGCAGATTATTCCGGAACCTACTGCAAAAGAGTTGGAAAACCTTAGGGCAGTTGATGAAACTGGTTCTCTTAGAAAGAAATAGTTTTAATGGTTAGGTCCAGATATGCAGGTATAAGTAGGCCATAGCTGTCAATTTTTAGATTTTCCTCATTATCTGGATTGGCTGGTACCGGGCTTAATTGCCCGGGTACCGGCCAAAAATTAACCAAATAAAACAAAAGCCGGCAATGATCCATGATAATCCCGCATTTGTAGCTGGTTATTAAGTTATGGTTTTACAATTAATCATAAATCTCTTATCACTATTAATGAAATTGTAAAGGGGGGGGAGATGCAGGGTAAGATTCAATGGTATTCAGTAGTGAACTGGCTAGTCAGGTAAAAAAATGCCTAATTTATCACTCTTAATACGAAGGGTCGAACTTAATAGAATTCATAATTGCAAGTTCAATCTTATTGAATCAGGTTTTCCTGCTTAGAAGTTTATAGATGAGTATAACCTCAGTAAACCCTAAGCACCAATTTTTTAGAGACAGCGAGGAGGAAAAGAGATGCTTACAACAACAACACTAACGCTAATAGGTTTGGCGATTTGGCTGTTGGGATATTTATTCATTGGCGGCTATCTGCAGAAAGTATATCTGAAATACAAGCCCGGCAGACCCGTGCCGGCGGTGGAGTTTCGGGATGATGTTGACTTCTATCCGGCCAATCCGGTCACTCTGTTCGGAGACCACTGGGCTTCCATAGCTGGTGGTGCACCCTTGGCTGGTGGTGCCACCGGTGCCATGTGGGGTTTTCTGCCCGCTTTCCTGTATATTACCATAGGTAATGTATTCCTGGGCTCACCTCACGACTATGCTACAATGCATTTATCCATGAGGAAACAAGGGAAGACCATAGGTGGTCTCATATCCGAGCTCATAAGTGAAAGATCTGGAAAAATGGGGGTCTTTCTAGGTTGGTGCAGTATAGCGGCCTTTACCGCTACCTTTCTAACTGCGTTAGCCAAACTCTTCGTGGCGACCCCGGAATTGACTCTTCCCACCATTGCCTTCACGGTCAGCGGTATTTTAATGGGTCTGTTGATTTACAAGGTGGGCTGGCCGGTTCTCTATGCTACTATTCTTGGAGTCATAATCGTTGCAATATTTATTGTATTAGGATTAAGATATCCGATATCTTTGCCCTATTATGTTTGGTTCGCTATTTTTACCATTTATCCGATAATATCAGCTTCAATTCCAGCCTGGATACTGGTTGAACCCAGAAACTTCCTGAATTTCGTCTTCATGGTGGTTGGGTCCTTGGCTCTGTTGATTGGCTGTATTGTTGGTAACATCAGTCTGCAGCTGCCGGCTGTTCTCACCACAGCTGCCCAGGGTCCTCTGTGGCCCATGTTGTTCCTGACCATATCCTGTGGTGCCCTGACCGGAATGCATTCCTTCTGGACCACTGGATATACCTCCAGACGTATACCGGATGAAAAATTTGTCCGCTTGATAGGCTATGGCGGAGAAGCTTTGGAAGGCTTAACCGCATTTGTAGCCCTGGCTTCTGCTGCAGTTCTGCCCCTGGCTGTCTATAATGAATATATAGGTCAGGGCTGGATATTTATCCTGCAGAATGGTTATGCCCAGATTGCCGGCAGCGTATTTACATTTATTCCCTATGAAGTGTGGGCAATATGGGGTGGCTTGCTTGGTAGCATATTCATGATCACTACCCTGGAGTCCGGTGGTAGAAATATGAGAATATTCATGCTGGAACTGTATACCATGGCAACTAAAAAAACCATCAGCCCCCAGATGCAAACTCCTTCCAAGTGGGGAGCAGCATCTCTGTCCCTGGTGGCCTGTGCAGCCTTGGCCTTGTCTGGCGCCTGGTTCTACATCTGGGTTCTTTTCCCCTGCCTGTCCAGTTTGCTGGCTCTGATGTCCTTTATGACTGTTATCATTTGGCTTAAGCTGGTGGGCAGACCGACCGGGTATTTCTGGTTTGCCCTGCTGTTTACCACCTTTGTCATAGCAATACCGGGAGCGGCTTATCTGTCCTACACCTATGTAGTGCAGAGTATGTACTATCTGGCTTGGATACCGCCCCTGGCCATTGTGCTGACCCTGTTCTTCTACTTTGACTTCTTCAAGCGGAATAACAGCATAACTGACAAGGAAATTGCTCTGGCTACTGCAGAGGAAGAAGCATCTTAAGTACTGCAATTGATACTCTGGTGATTGAGAAACCAGAATAGCTTAAAGGGTGCGACCAGGAGGAAATAATTTTTCCTGGTCCCATCCAATTTAGTCTACTTACGGAAATAGGGAGATTGATGATATATGAATGCCTCTTGGGATATTTGGAATAATATATTTGGTATCCTTAGAGGGTAATGATTAAATTATATAGGGAAAAGGCATGGCCTTTCGGTGTTTTGGCTAAGATATTGGTGGATAATAAAAATGGAGGTGCTGCTAAATGGCAGATTTACAATTAACCCTGGTACAAAAGCTCTATCTCGAAGCATTAAAAGAAGGTCCTCAAGAATCCAGTAAACTGGTTAACCTGGTAAAGGATAAACTTACTGAACTAAAAGGGGGCAATAATCCAGTAGGAGCAACGGCCAGATCTCAAGCCGTATTGAATGAACTGGAAAGTAACGGATATATTGTGGCGATTGCCAAAAAGTTATTTGGAGGCAAAACCTACGATATAACCGATAAAGGCAGAAATGCAATCAGCTAGTATCAACAAGTATTTGCTTAAGCTGGAAAAGAATCTGCTCCAGATTGAAGGTTTTAAGAAAAAGGGAAGCCCGATTGAAAGCTCGATGGGCGAATTATACCTGGATCTTAAAAATGTAGGGGCCTACTTGAAACAGGCTCAAAGGGAAGAAAAGTCAATAATAAGTCAGGAACTAGCTGAAAGTACTGAAAGGTACAAAAAACTACTGTTGAAATTTGAATCCCTGGCTGATGACGTCCAGTCCCAGGATGACAGGATGGTGGTAGCCAGTAGCCAAGCCCTGCCCCTTTGGTTTGAGCGTCTTAGCGAGTCCAACTCGGGCTTATGGAGAAATTATGAAAGACTGGCAAGCGGGTTTGGGGTTGGGATGATTGGTCTTACCATAATAGGCCCTACCTATTATCTGGCTTTGGGAAAGGTTCCATTCCTGGAATATTTCCAGTTGGAAATATCAGCGGTAAATGCCTTGATTTTTATGCTTGGAATTATTCTGGGCCTGGTTGTTCATGAATTCGCTCATGGGGTGGTTCTGGCCAATAATGGAATAGGAATCGAAAGGGTTGGCGCCATGGCCGGTTCCATGATAGGTGGGTTTGTCGAAGCTGAGGAGAGCAGTTTTTTTCTGGCCAACCCCGGGGTACACTTGAGATTTAATGCCGCAGGCATTGGAACCAATCTCTTGCTGTTCCTGCTCTTAATGGTAATGGGATGGTTAGCATCATCCCAGGTCTTGGTATTCCTGGCCCTGGGCAGCTTGTTTTTTGGCTTTATTAACTCTTATCCCATTAAACCTCTGGATGGGGGTTGGGTATATGGGGACTTGGTAAAGTTGTACCTGAAAGGGGATAAACTGAAAAACCTATTTTACACCTTACCATTGCTTATGTTTGTGGTTTGGATTGCTTTTTTTATACGATTAGCTCTATTATAGGGTTTTGAGAATTTATTTCCACAAATACCCTTTTGCTATGGTGTTTATTAAACCTGGGTTATAATCTGGCCAAGATAAACTTAGGGGTAAGTTTAGGTCTTGCGAGTATCAAAAGGGTAAGCTCTGTTGTTGAATTGAATATAATGATTAAGGATTCATTATATATTAGACTGCTATTATGCTGTATTACAGCTGAAAGGAGAAATCCCCACATTACTTGTGAGGATTTCTCCATACCTGATTGAGGATTTTGCATAATTGATTATTTATTCCCCTCAGCAGACCGCAAAAACAACTATTCGCAGGAGAATCATTATTTCGTATAGTGCGGGTTAAGAGCAGATTCTTGGCTGAGTTAGGATTGACCAAAGTTGGTTTTTGAATTAGGGCTCTAAAGAGTAAAATATTGGACAAAGGAGCTGATTTTATATGTCTATGGCATTGGCTGCCATCTTATCATTGGCAATAATTGCCTATATGTTGTTTAACAATAAAAATATGAGAAGCTATAATCAATATATGAAACGAAAAAAGAGGCTGGAAGAATCACTTAGCTTTTTTACCGCTGACGAATTGTATTCCAATCAAAATGTGGTAATGGGGATAAATAATAAAGAAAAGAAACTGGCTATAAGTACCATGAAACAAGGTAATCCCCATCCTTATGTTTTTAATTTTGATGACCTAACTGCTTGTGAGATTGTGGAGTATGAGGTTGATGATCGGGTAAGTCAGGCCAAGGGTCAGAGCCTGGGTCATGTTCTGGGGAACAGTGTGGGTCAAGTCCTGGGGACTGAAGAATCAGATAAAATTAGCCGCATTGATTTGAAAATATCATCGGCTGATCCGGAAAAGCCCTATGTTTTAGCTAACTTTCTATTCTGGGAGGTTGCTAAGGATAGCGAAGAATATAAAGTGGTATCCGAAGCAGTGGAAAAATGGCATGGTATAATTGAAAAAGTTATTCGCAAACAAAGAGCATATTTCGGGGAACCAACAGTTGTCAAATAGCAAGTCACTCTATACAAACTTCATTAATCTTATAAATATGATAAAGAAAACCTGGTTGGCAACCCCTTAATTGCTGGTTATCTTCATCCGATGGTGCTGTTTGATGCCTTCTATTAGACTGGGCTTGGGCCAGCAGAAGTGGAAAGTTGTTGAGTTGATCAGTTGGTCAGTTGGTCAGAACAGGGGCAGGCGAAGTATATAACCAGATCACTCCCATTGCTAGGATAACGCCTACCAGTCCCCTTCATTCCCCCGGAATGAGACTGTGTGCAGCGAAGCGCAACATCAATAGTGCCCGGAGGGTGCAAGCATGCTACCCCAAATGGCTCCTACCTAAACAAGTCGTACTAGCATTTTCCCAGGATAATCAATAATGAATAAGGTAGAATTAGGTGGTGGCCTATCATCTTCATAAGAGTAGGGGCCATGAATCAAGCATATTCACGGCCCCACTGTAATCAAATCCTCTAAGGATCTGAGCTTTTCTCCATTCTCCCTTATATATAGAACAAGATAACAAACATTACCGCCATCACTGCCAGGCCCAGGGGAACTCCCAATACAGCCCACTCTTTACTGGTTATTCTTAAGCGGGAAGCAGTTATGATATTGGGAATATTACCTGGGATCAGCATGCCACCACTTATTAAAAGCCCCATTAAAATTGCAGTGATAGTAGGCTCTCCCATGGAGCTGCTGATTTCGGCTGCACATAGGGTTGCGTTATCCAGGATAGCGGATATCATGTTAATCCAATACAATACCTGAGGGCTAAGTCCCATAATATAAGCCTCTATCAAGGGTTCGAATCCTTCGCCCAGAAATACCAGGGCCATAACAAAAAGGTACACTTTCAAGGCCCGAACGATAATGCTCTTCCAGGAATCTTCTTCTATTGGCTCATCATCAGCCAAGGACTCCTCAGCAGTCATGGCCACCTGACTATTAGTATTATTTCTGTTGTCCTTGGCTACTTTGGCCGTGTAAACCCAGGTCAGAAGTGTAAAAAATACCACCAGAGGGATAATATATTTACCCAACAGATAGAACAAATAGAAAAAGCTTTCATCCAATTTGGAAATTGCTATGGTGGCCAAGGGTTCTCCTACCGGGGTCAGGGTAGCTCCCAGACCAATGGCGAAACAGGCCAGAATACAAATCACTATCTTGTTTTGTCGCTTCAGAGGCAGCAAGGTAATTACTTCAACCAGGACAATTGACGCTACAATGGCGGTTATAGCACTGGACAACAAACCCAGCACTAATACTACCCCGGCTACCACTGCCGCTATGGGAATTTTCTGCAAGAGTTTACTCATTAGTTGGGAAAACTGGTCTTTAAGTACAAAAAACAAGATCCCTGCCACTAGAACTACTGATGCAATCATTATCGGTTCTTGCAGGGCTTCCATTATCAAATGGGCATTAAGTTTACCCGCGATAATGGCGGCCAGTATCCCCATCACAAAGAGGAATGGTTCCAGGTTTTCTTCGATTTTCTTGATCGAAAAAGGTAAAGCCAGCACTAAAAGCAGTATTACGGTAAGTCCACCAATAACCAATTTGTTTCTTCCCTTCTATATATAATTTATAAACAACAAGCATTGGTTCTATCTGAATTCAAAAGAAAGGATATAGAGTGTTATTTATATAGAGAGTTATTTGCTTCCCAGCACCTCCTCTGATTATTACTCCCATTTATATTCATGCAAAATTTATACCATTGCCGAAAAGACCGCTTTTATAGGCTATCCAGATCAAAATATAGCCCGATTAAGCCGATAACTTATCCTACATTATAGAAAATAGGTGTCAGCTTCTTAGATAAGTGTTCAATAATCTGACATTTAAGGACCTGGCTATGCCAGAGTTGTAGTTCCGGTGCTACCAACCAGGGCCCTGAACAATTGAAATTTTTTTTTCAGCATCAGTTGAGATTATTCATAAGTAGGGAACAGGCTGCCCAGTGTCAATTCATTAGATGGAATCTAAGAAGCTGACACTTGGATAAATTAATTTGGCTGCTAGATTATAGAGTTAAGGGCAATTCTTGGGTTAGTAAAATTTGGCATAACAATTGCATATTAATGCTTTAAAGCAGATATCGCCAAAACTGTGATATTTTGCATTAAGTTAAGATTCTGAAGAGGCCAAGGAAAGCATGGATAAACCAGAGGTCGGTGGAAAGACTGTGATATGGTGCCTGAAAAGAGGCGGTAAATGGGCCAGCCATGAAATCCGGTCAGGATTCCATGGTGTTATTAGGAGAGTGAACTAATAGCTATTCTTAAAAGGTAATAATGCAAATGTATTTGTATATATTTGCAAAGTTAACACATAACTAATACATACTAGCTGAAAAGGAGGATCTACAAAGTGAAAGAAAAAGTCATGTCTTTGGACCAGGCCCTAAACCTGGTTAAAGATGGGATGCTTCTGGCTATGGGCGGAAATGGTATGCATAGAAACCCAACCCTGTTTTCCCTGGGATTAACCTTAAAGCCAGTAAAGGATCTCAAAGTTTGTGCAGCAGCACCTGGTATTGCTGCTGATATCCTGGTTGGAACTGGACAGGCAGATAGAGCGTATTTTGGATTTTTCGGCTTAGAGAACGAAGCAGGTCTGGCCCCGGGTATGCGTAAAGCTATGCAGGGAGCCAATCCTACTGCCAAAGCTACCGAAGGTTCCTGAACCGCCCAGATAGCAGCTCTCCGTGGGGGAGCGTATGGTATACCATTCCAACCGGTGTGCGGAATGTGGGGCAGTGATCTGTTGGAACAGAATCCGGATTTTTACAAAGTTATGGAATGTCCCTGGACCGGGGAAAAAGTAGTTTGTGTAAGATCCCTCAGGCCGAATTATTCAATAATTCATGTTCAGGAAGCTGATATTTACGGTAATGCCCGTATACTGGGGCCAAGTTATCAGGATATTTTATTGTCCAGGGCCTCTGGCCATGTAATCCTGACTACTGAACGTATTGTGGGAACCTATCGCATGCAGGAGGAACCCAAGCTTACTGCGATTCCCCATATATTAGTCGATGCCGTGGTGGAATTGCCAGGTGGAGCCAGACATGGAATATGCTATCCTGAATATCTGACCGCTGATTTTGATCTTCATAAGGAATACCAGAAAGCGGTAAAAAGCGGGGAAGTACCGAAATTTGCGGAAAAAATGTTGGAAGGGAGGCTATAAAAATGGAATATGGAAAAGATTATGGAAAACCGGAAATGTTTGCGGTAGCATGTATTCGTGAGATACAGGAAGGCGATAATGTATTCCACGGCCTCGCTTCTCCAACCCCCATGGTAGCCATGAAGGCAGCTAAAGTCCTGGGTAAAGATTTTGCCTATATAACTCTGACTGACGGTTTGGATCACGATTATACCCGTGTTCCTTATAACGCTTCCACCCTAACTGAAAACACCTATACCGGGAGCGTGGCCACCTTTGGACTGGATGATATTTTTGACCTATTTGCCAGAGGCCAGGGGGACATTGCTTTTCTATCCTGCCTGCAGATAGATAAGACAGGCAGAATTGCTATGTCGGTTTTGGGTGGAAGTGATTACGACCATCCAGCCCTCAGAGGTCCCGGTGGCGCTGGTTCGGCTAGTATCGTACCCTGCTGTCCCAGAACTATCATTTGGAAATGTGCTCATGATACCAGAACAATGGTGGAGCATGTTCACTTTGCTACTACCTCTCCGGATAAGGACAAATGGATGATATTGATCACACCACTATGCATATTCCGCAAACCCCCCGGAGAAACCGAGTTCAAACTGGATTGTATATTCCCCTATACTACTTTAGAAGAAGTAAAAGCCAATACCGCCTGGGAAATTGAAGAGACTAATGTGCCGGTAATGGATCCTCCTACGGAAGAAGAACTGGCAGCCCTTAAGCAGGTTGACCCTAATTATATTTTGGGCTATGAATTTTAATTCCGGAAAATAATAAGGCGTAAAGCGGGATATCACCAAAGATATGTTAAACATTCTTTAAGTGGTCCCGCTTTTTGTCTTAATTGATGAAAAATCAACATAGTATCGAATTTGCAGGGGCGGTCTTTGACCGCCTGCTATTGCGCATTTATCCAAGGCTTCGGGCGGTCCGAGCGATACCAGCAAAAAACCTTTGACCATCAGCTATTGCGCATTTATCCAGCAATACGCAAGGGCAAAATATGGATCATCAGCGGGCGAACAGGTAGCCCCTACATGCCATGCCGTACCGTGTCATATTGTTGGACGTATGCCTATTGTTGAGAGGGGACGTGATGCCTAAAAGGCTTGTTTATATTGCTATATAGCATATTTGGTTTATTATAGAATAAAAGACATATGTTTATATCAGATACCTAGAAAGGCAGGTGACTTATACCTGGTTGAGCAAGTCGACTCCCCGGGCTTTATCCGGGTCAACCAGGTTAAGGAAGATGAGCAGAAAAATAATTGTGGTAGGTGGAGTAGCCGGCGGAGCTAGTGCTGCATGCCGTTTGCGGCGTCTGGATGAAGAAGCTCACATTATCATGTTTGAGCGAGGAGCAGATATTTCCTTTGCCAATTGTGGACTACCTTATTATGTAGGAGGAGTAATTGAACAGCGCAAAAAATTGCTGGTGCAGACTCCGAAATCTATGCAAAGTCGTTTTAATATTGATGTAAGAACCATGAGTGAAGTAATTAAGATTTACCCGGCGGAAAAGAAGGTGAAAATCAGGAATTTAGTAAATGATGCGGTTTATGAAGAAAATTATGATTACTTGGTACTATCCCCCGGAGCCCAGCCTCTCTTGCACAATATTCCAGGAATAGAAAAAGCTAATGTGTTTGTGGTTCGAAATGTCCCGGATAGTGACCATATCAAACAGTATATTCAAAGCCAGCAGCCTACTGCTGCAGTGGTGGTAGGTGCTGGTTATATTGGGCTAGAAATGGCTGAAATGCTGAAAAAGTCAGGCCTGAAGGTAAGTATCGTAGAAGCAGCCGATCAAATTATGGGGGCTCTGGATCCTGATATGGCTGCTATAGTTCAAGATTATATTACCAAACAGGGCATTGATATAATCCTCTCCGATAAAGTAGTGGCAATGGAGGGTATAGAGCAGGTAGAGCAAGTGCAACTGGAGAGCGGTAAGGTTATCCCGGCGGGGATAGTTATCATGGGAGCCGGGGTCAAACCGGAGGTTGGGTTAGCTCAAGAAGCTGGGCTGGCCCTTGGTGCTACTGGAGGTATTCTGGTAAATGAATACCTGCAAACTTCTGATCCCTTTATCTTTGCCGCCGGCGATGCCATACAGATCAAGGATTGGGTTACCGGAGCAGAGATTCTGGTGCCCTTGGCTGGACCGGCTAACCGACAAGGATGGATAGTGGCCAATAATATCTGTGGCCGGAAGATAAAGTATAACGGGGCCCAAGGCACCTCAATAGTTAAGATCATTGATATGGTAGCTGGAGGGACCGGGCAGAATGAAAAACAATTAAAACGCAAAAATATAGATTATCTATTCTGCCATGCCCATCCCTTTTCTCATGCCACCTATTATCCAGGGAGTACCCAGATGACTATAAAACTGCTGTTTACCCCTGGTGAAGGCAAAATATTGGGGGCTCAAGTAGTAGGATACGACAACGTGGATAAGACTATAGATGTTCTAGCGACTGCCATCAGAGCCGGAATGAATGTATACGATTTGCTGGAATTGGAACTGGCCTATGCTCCACCCTTTTCTTCGGCCAAAAGTCCACCCAATATGATAGGCTATGTGGCAGCTAATATCTTGGACGGCAGTATTGACTGTGTACCCTGGGGAGAAGTCCCGGATCTGCTGGAAAAGGGGACCTTCCTAATTGATGTTCGTATGCCCAAGGAAGTCGAAAAAGGGTCGGTTGACGGAGCCCATAATATCCCGGTGGATAACCTGCGGGAACGACTGGAGGAGGTGCCTAGAGACCAGGCAGTAGCTGTTTTTTGCCAGGTGGGCTTGAGGTCCTATATAGCTAACCGTATCCTCCAGCACAAGGGAATTAAAGTTAAAAACATCAGTGGAGGTTACCGCTTGTACCAGTCCCTGAAGAATTGCGGTCTGGTTGATTAAATTTTGAAATTGTTAAGCAGGCAGAAATCCTGGGATTTCTGCCTGCTTAATTATAGTAAGCCCTGGCAAGATGGTACAGGAATAGCGTTCGCCTTTACCTTCATTAATTAATTGAGCGTAAGCGAACCAAAACTGTGGTCCTTTGCAGCAGGACTCCTTGCTCAAACAAAGCATAACACTCGTATGTAACTACCTGACCAACTAACCAACTTTCCACTTCTGATTTAGCTCCCTGGCATCAGCTATCGGATACTGGCATATATTTGTATGAATGTATATATAAGCTGGTAAAAGGAGGCGGTCATAATATGGAAAAAAACAGGGATACATTCAATCGAGTAATGGCTGACTTTCTAGAAATACCCAGGGACTTGGTAATGGATATACCCAAATTGACTCTGGTAGGGAGAAATGAACTGTATATTGAAAATCATCGGGGAATTATAGAATTCCGCGCAGATTTGCTCAGGATTAATCTGAGCCGGGGGTTTATTGAGATACAGGGGAATAATTTGGAGATCAAAACCCTTTTGCCAGAGGAATTGTTTTTAATTGGGGAAATAAACACCATAGTTTTCCGGGATTGATGGGAGGTTCAGTATGAGCAGGAAACTGTTTGAGCAGTTGGGAGGAATCATAACTGTAAAACTGCAGGGAGCCAGGCCGGAGAAGATTATCAATATGGCTTTGGCCCGCGGCATATTCCTGTGGGATGTGAAGAAAGAACAGGACTTTATGACCTTTCGGATTAGAAGCAGCGGATATGAAGCCCTGAAAAGCCTGACAGATGAAAACCCTTATAGTATGGAAGTCTTGGACAGAAAAGGGCTTCCTTTTATGAAGTCGGCCATAAAGAGAAGGCTGGCTTTTCTGGGTGGAGCCCTGGGCTTTATTCTGGCCTTGTATATTTTGTCTTCTTTTGTGTGGTTTATCAGTGTAAGCGGTAATGAAAGGATTGATGACCAAAGAATACTGGATGCCGCCAAAGGCCATGGGGTATACCAGGGAGCGGCCAAATGGAATTTTAGCCGCAGTGAGGCGGAAGAAGCCATTATGCGGGAAATTAAGGATCTTACTTATATAAAAATTGATATCAGGGGAGTAAAAGCTAATATTGAGGTAGTAGAAAAAATCGTACCAGGAGAGGAAATAAAGGGTCCCTGCCATTTGCTAGCCAGCCAGGACGGAGTGATTGAAGAAATCATAGTCTTGGATGGTCAAGCCCAGGTTAAGGAAGGGGATGCAGTGGCCAAAGGTGACCTGCTCATTTCCGGTTTGGTAATCCCCGAAATAAATCCTTACATGCCTCCGGAAGCGAGTCAGAATCTCAACCCTTATCTGGTTCGGGCCCGGGGAATAGTGAAAGCCCGGGTATGGTACGAGGGATATGGGGAATGTAGTCTTTACCAAGAAAGTAGGGTATTAACCGGTCGTAAAGAGCATTACCTTTGGATACAGACTCCCTGGAATGAATTTAAAATATTTGGTGATGATAAAAATGGCTTTGCTTTGTACCAGAGTAGTGAAAAGACTAATACTGTCAATACTCCATGGGGGAGTTTCCAGTTGCTTAAAACAATATTACAGGAAGAACAGCTGGAAAAGAAGCAATACTCTGAGGCTGAGGCCAGGAAAATAGCAGAGAAGAAGGCTCTGGCCATCCTGGATAAAAAGGTGGATAAGTTCGCTAAGATTAGTGATTCAAAAATTGAAGTATTATCGGCCCCTAGTGAATCTGTTTTGCGGGTAAAGGCAGCGGTAGAAATCATTAAGGATATTGCTCAAGCCCAGGCCATAAATCAAGGCGAAAATGGCAATTAAATCTCATGATATGCTATAATTACTAGGATATATATTAGAAATAATCAGTAATAATGACAATTATACTTGATGTTTGGAGGGAACCCTTTATTGGCAAGAAAAGAAGCTAAAATTTCTATTGATGATAACCAAAAGGCCATAATATTGTTAGGAAGTAATGATGAGAACTTCAAGTATCTGAAAAGTATCAGTGATGTAGAGATGTTCTCCCGAGGAGGAGATATCTTTCTGTCCGGGGAAGTAGAGCAGGTAAATGCCACCTGTGAGCTCTTGCGCAGTTTAATCGATATGGTGGAATCCGAAGGTCAGCTTACTATAAATGATATTAATTACTTACATGGACTGATTGCCAAGGGGGCCCGGGTAAGAGCCCAGGATATTGTGTCCGGTCCTCTTCTGACCACCATTCGGGGTAAGGTAATCAAGGCCAAAACATTGGGTCAGAAGCGTTACATCCAGTCTATCCTGCGAGATGATGTAGTATTCAGTATTGGGCCCGCCGGGACGGGCAAGACTTACCTGGCTGTGGTTATGGCCGTTCGAGCCCTCAAAAATAAAGAAGTGGAACGGATCATACTGGTCCGGCCAGCGGTGGAGGCAGGGGAGAAGTTGGGATTTTTGCCGGGAGACTTGATTGAAAAAGTCAATCCCTATCTCAGGCCGCTGTATGATAGCCTTTTTGATATTCTAGGCGTAGATGTAACTCAAAGATACCTGGAGAAAAACATTATTGAAGTAGCTCCATTGGCATATATGCGAGGCAGAACCTTAAACGATGCCTTCATTATTTTGGATGAAGCTCAAAATACCACTCCTCAGCAAATGAAGATGTTTCTGACCCGGCTTGGTTTTGGCTCCAAAGCCGTAGTAACCGGGGATGTTACCCAGGTGGATTTGCCCAAGGAAGAGTACTCGGGATTGGTAGAGGTACAGCGAATACTTCACCTGGTTAAAGGGATATCCTTTGAGTACCTGAGTAAACAGGATGTTATTCGCCACCCCCTGGTCCAAAAAATTATTGATGCCTACGAAATATTTGAAGCCAGTGATGAGAAAAGCTACTGAAATTTTCATACAGTGGGCGGAAAGCTTAAGGCTTTTTAAGGAGAGTACTAATGGGGATATCCAAAATTCTTAGCAGTTTATGGAGAAATATCAGCTTGTTTTTTAAAAACTCTGATATAAAGAAGGGTTTAAGTATTCTACTATTCTTTTCTATAACTATTCTCATTCTTTTCAGCAACTTCAATCCCAAACAGGTAATGTTGAAACCAGATGAAGTAGCTCCCCGAGATATTCAATCCAATGTTAATGCTACTATTGTTGACGAAAAACAGACCTTGGAGTTGCGAAAACAAGCGGCGGCTAAAGTACAGAAGGTTTATCACGAAGATACCTTTGCTCTGAAGAGCGCCCAAAATGATATTGATCTATTCTATTCCAACCTGCAAAACATCTTGTTGACCGGTGAAGTTGTGGAGGGGGAAGGCCCGGAAGATCCGGAAGTCAAAGCAGCTTTGATGGACTTGCTAAAGAGCAACAGTACTCGCTTTGATGACTTGATGCTGGACTACAGCACCCTGGCTGACTATTTATTGAACTCCAGCCCGGAAGACCTACGGCAGATGCAAGAGGTATCTTTAACTATAGTTCAAAGTATAATGGATAAGCCGGTAACCGACGAGACCATGGAGGACTTAAACCTGGAAGCAGTCAGCAAGATCGAGGTTTTATCCTATTCCATAGAAGCTCGGGAAATCATCAAGTTGGTGAGCATTAATTCTTTAAGACCAAATCTCATCTATAACGAAGAAAAAACCACTTTGGCTATCCAGGAAGCTATGGATTCAGTGGCTCCGGTGCAAAAAACCATCAAAGCCGGAGAAATAATAGTACGGGAAGGTAACCGGGTTACCGAAGAACAAATATCCATACTGGAACAACTGGGTATCCAAAGAACTAATAATTATACTTTAACCTTGATTGGCACGGCCTTATTTGTATTATTGACCTTCTGGCTGATCATAGAGTTTGTTCGCCGATATTATCCGGCCATATATCGCAACGATATGTTGCTTTTGCTCTTGGGCCTGATTTTTGTATTAGTAATATCCATTAGTCGATTTTTGACTATAATCAAGATAGGCGATCAACCGGCTCTGGGCAATTTGATAGGCTATCTGGCTCCTGTTGCTGCAGGCTCCATGCTGATTGCCATTCTGTTGGATGACCACCTGGCCTACTTTATTACCTTGATCATGGCCCTGTATGTAGGCTTGCTCACTGAAGGGAACCAGCTTTTTTATGCCATTACTGCTTTGGTAGGGGGAACCGTGGGGATTTTCCAGGTTCACCGGGTAGATCAGACTTCCGATCTGGCCAAATCTGGTATCTATATTGCCCTGGCTGATATTGCTACTATTATTACCCTGCTGTTTATTGGGGACGAGCTTAATCTTAACAGCCTGGTTCTGGGAGCTACCATTGGAGCCATAAATGGTATTTTATCAGCCGTATTGATGATAGGCGTTCTGCCCTACTTGGAGGCGGCCTTCTCTATTACCAGTATGAGCAAGCTCTTGGAACTGTCCAATCCCAATCATCCTGTATTAAAGCGAATGTTGCTGGAGGCTCCCGGTACCTATCATCATAGTTTGATGGTAGGAAACTTGGCTGAAGCATCAGCTGAATCTATTGGTGCTAATCCTCTCTTGGTTCGGGTAGGTTCTTTGTATCATGATATAGGAAAAATAAAGCGTCCCGAATATTTTGTGGAAAACCAGCGGGGCTTTGATAATCCTCATGAAAAGATTGCCCCGGCCTTAAGTACTCTGATAATAACCTCCCATGTCAAAGAGGGGGTAGCAATAGCCCGGGAACACTATTTGCCTGATGCCATTATAGATTTTATCGAACAACATCATGGCACCAGTTTGGCCAAGTATTTTTATAGCCGGGCTCTGGAAGAAGACAGAGATGGCAGTGTTAATGAGGAGAATTTCAGATATGATGGACCTCAACCCAAAACCAAGGAAACGGCCTTAGTAATGCTGGCAGATTCAGTAGAAGCTGCGGTCAGGTCCCTGGATACCCCCACTTCAGAAAAAATCCGGGATATGGTGCGGGTCTTAATCCAGGATAAGCTGAATGACGGGCAACTGGAAATGTGTGACCTAACCTTTAAGGATCTGGATACTATATCCAAGTCATTTAACAAGGTATTGGAAGGGATATATCATAAACGTATTGAGTACCCGGAAATAATCCAAAAGGAACTTGCGCAAGGGGGCGATAATACTGGATACGATGATGATTAACCAGCAAGAGCGGATAGAGTTTACTCCGATCTTGGAAACAACCTTAAGGCGAATTGCCGATAGGGCAGCCCAAATACTTGGTATTTCTTCCACCAGCGAATTGAGCATTTTGATAGTAGATAATGAATATATCAGGGAATTGAATGCTATATACAGAGGTAAAGATGAAGCAACTGACGTACTCTCCTTTGCCATGAATGAGTTGGGGGAAGATGAACCCGAATTAGAGGAGCCGGAAGATATTATAATGCTGGGAGACATAGTTATCTCCCTGGAACAGGCCTGGCAGCAAAGTCAGGAATATGGACACAGTCTGGAACGAGAGCTGGGATATCTGCTGGTCCATGGCCTCTTGCACCTATTGGGATATGATCATGAAGGTGATAAGGAGCAAAAGTTGATGCGAGAATGGGAAGAAAAGATAATGAATGATGTTAATCTAAAGAGGTAGGTAATGAAGAGGAGATCTTTGCCAGAGAGCATGGCCTCAGCGTTGTCGGGACTATTTATGATAATAATGGCCGAAAGGAATATGAAAATACATCTAGTAGCAGCCCTGCTGGCTCTCTGCTTGGGGCTGGTACTGGGCATTAATAGAATAGAGTGGGGCTTGCTCAGTCTTACCATCTTCCTGGTATTGATCGCCGAAGCGGCCAACACCGCCCTGGAAAGGGTGGTGGATTTGGTCACGGCTGAGTATCATCCTCTGGCCCGGGCCGCCAAAAATGCTGCAGCTGCAGCCGTTTTGCTCACTGCCATAAATGCCCTGGTCATGGCTGGGATAATATTTACTCCGTACCTATTCAAAAGCTGGAGAAGCTGTATAAA
>CAZPSR010000016.1:0-19826 GCA_964589135.1 uncultured Syntrophomonas sp. | reverse complement strand
TTTCTATTGTTATATAATTATTCTGTAATTGCTACACTATTTTCAAATCCAAATATATTAGGTTTCTGCAACGCCATTCTATAATAAGTAGTTAATATTAGTATAACAATTATCAGGTATTCATTGACACATAAAATAATTAGGGTTTAAGATAAATATTATAAGATATTTATCTTGCCGGGAGGATTAATTAATGAATTATATAGGCATCGATATTGGATCAACTGCTGCGAAAACCATCGTTCTTGACGGGATGCGGATAGTATCTTCTTTTATTCTGCCTACCGGTTGGAGCAGCAAAGAGACTGCCGCACGAATCAGAGACCAACTGGGTGGGTCAGGTTTTGATGTGAGTTCTGATGATACCAGGATCATCGCTACTGGTTATGGGCGTATATCGGTAGAATACGCCGACAAGATATTGACCGAAATCAGTTGCCATGGAAAAGGCGGGTCTGCTCTTCTGGCTGGAGACGGTGTCATTATTGATGTAGGAGGGCAGGACACCAAGATTATTACGGTAGAAAATGGAGTTGCCGTACGTTTTCTAATGAATGACAAATGCTCGGCCGGAACCGGTAAATTCATAGAGATAATGGCCAACCGCATGGGAGTGGATATCAACGAGTTGTTTGCCTTGGCTCAAAAGGGCAATCCTATACCCATCAGTTCTATGTGTACCGTTTTTGCTGAATCTGAGGTTATCAGCCAGATCGGTGCCGGAAAAGCCCGAGAAGATATCACCGCCGGGATTGTGGAATCAGTGGTCTCTCGGGTAGCCCTGCTGGCCTCCAAACATGAAAAACCGGAAAAATATATCCTTACCGGCGGCTTGAGTCTTAACCCCTATTTTGCGCAACAACTGTCCCGAAAACTGGGGCAAAGGGTAGTCACCTGCGAAATGGGGCAATATGCTGGAGCTTTGGGTGCTGCCCTGTTGGCAGCGGAAAAACTACAATAAGCTTCTGAACTATTCTGAGCAGATGGAGGAGGAATTTGTATTGTTAAAATTGCCGGATAATTTCCAAAACTATTCCGAAGCTCGCCAGCAAGGATTTATCAAGATAAAAGAGCTGAAAGAAAGTGGAAAAAAGGTAGTAGGGATTTTCTGTACCTATACTCCCACGGAAATGATCCTGGCCGCCGGAGCGGTGGCGGTTGGCTTATGTGGGATGAGCGATGAATCCATCCCAGTTGCAGAAAAGTACCTGCCTAAAAACCTGTGCCCGCTTATTAAGTCCAGCTATGGTTTTGCAGTTACTGATACTTGTCCCTATTTTTACTTTTCCGATATGATTTTGGCCGAAACCACTTGCGATGGAAAAAAGAAAATGTATGAAATGATGAATGAGCTTAAATATACTCATGTTATGCAGCTGCCCCCGGGCAGAAGCGGAAGTATGGCCCTGGAAAGCTGGCGTGATGAAATGCTGCATTTGAAAGAAGTTTTGGAACAAGAATTGGAGACAGTAATTAGCGAAGATGATCTGCGTAAGGCCATCCGCTTAAAAAACCGGGAGAGAAAAGCCACTTTGGAATTTTTTGAAATAGGCAGACTGAAACCCTCCCCTCTTTCCGGCTATGAAATCAGCACCATTATAGATGCCAATAGCTTTATCTTCGATACCGAAGAAAAAATTGCCCTTTTGGAGAAACGCACGGCTCAGTTGAAGAAAGATTATCAGGATAATTTCATGGGTAGGCCTTCGCAGCCCCGGATTTTGATTACCGGCTGCCCCAGCGGTGGGGTCAGGGAAAAAGTAATTCGTCAGATAGAAGAGTTAGGAGCTGACGTGGTAGGCTTTGAAAACTGCTCCGGTCCCCGGGCTCAAAAAGATATGGTAGATGAAAATAAAGATCCCTATTTGGCTCTGGCCGAAAAATATCTGCGGGTCAACTGTTCGGTAATGAGTCCCAACCCTGGAAGATTTGAAGCCCTGGGAGAAATGCTGGATGAGTACAGTGTAGATGGAGTTATTGAAGTAATTTTGCAAGCTTGCCATACTTTTGCTATTGAATCGCACCTGGTGAGAAAATTCATTACCGAAGAAAAAGGACTCCCCTATTTGGCCCTCGAAACCGATTATTCACAAACAGATACCGGGCAGATAAACACCAGAATCAGTGCTTTTTTGGAAATTATCGATCAATGAGGGAAATACCGCTATTAATATGGCAGACTTTAAATGTGATATATACAATACCTCAGGGTTCCTACGATAAGATTATCGGTGAGTGAATAGTTTTCTTGGAGCTGTAAAGATGACGACAGTATGGTGTCGTAGTCTAAACAAGAGGAGAAGATGTCGAATTGCTTGTTGGCCTTTTTCTCATACGGTAGAAGCAAGAGCAATGAAAGTCTTGATCAAGCTGAACCAGGGTAAATTTGAGCCTCGAGCCCCAGGCTATGCTTATACCTGGAACGAAGAGTTTTTAGTAGCCTTTGATTGTGATTTTCAGGACAGCAGCTTGAATGAGGTGTTAATGGGAGGATTAGCAAGAATGAAACGTAAAGAAGAGTTGTTGAAAGCATTATCGGACTGCGTAGTTGATATGGAGGACGAGGCAGTAGTTGATGTAGCAGAGGAATATATCGCTCTCGGATACCCTGCCATGGAGGGCATCTTGCAGGGCCTGGTAGACGGCATGCAAAGAGCGGCAGCCCTGTACGAAGAGGAAGAATATTATATCCCCGAGCTTTTGATTTGTTCTGATGCCATGTACAATGGTCTGGCTATTCTGCGTCCTCATGCAGAGAATACTGCTAGCCTGAAAAAACACCGGATTGTCATCGGGGTAGTAGAGGGTGATACTCATGACATAGGTAAAAACCTGGTAAGAATCATGCTGGAAACAGCTGGCTATGAAATGCATGACCTGGGACGGGATGTAGCCTTGCAAAGATTTGTTGATAAAGCCATTGAAGTTGATGCGGATGTGGTAGCCATGTCCAGCCTGATGTCCACTACTATGTCAGGTATGACTGAGGTTATCAAAATGCTGGAAGGGGCCGGCATCAGGGACAGGGTAAAAGTCATCGTTGGCGGCGCTCCCATTTCCCTGGCCTTTGCGCAAAGAATTGGAGCTGATGGTTATTCTGCCAACGCCATAGAAGCGGTTAAGCTGGTGGATAGACTTCTGGGGGCTGACCCAGCATCTATTGGAATAGCTCCATGAAGACCTTTACTCCTAGGGAACGATTGCTGGCAGTAGGCAAAAAACTATCGGCTGACCGAACGCCTTGTATTTGTCCCGGTGGTATGATGAACATGATGTTCCGGGAGATAATGGAGAAATCAGGCTGCCCTTGGCCGGAAGCCCATACCGATCCGCAGAAGATGGCCGCTCTAGCCTGCGCCCTGAATGAGTCAGGCGGTTTTGAGAACTATGGCCTTCCTTTTTGCATGACGGTAGAAGCTGAAGCAATGGGCGCCAGGGTAAACATGGGCAATATGTCTAATGAACCTCATGTACTGGAATCTCCTTTAACTTCTTCGGCCCAGGTGAATCTATTAAAGCCATTGAATATAGATGTCGGGAGAGCCCGGGTAGTTATCGAGGCCATTAAGATTTTGAGAGCCCGAGGCAGCGATGTGCCCATCATCGGTAATCTGACCGGTCCGGTAAGTACGGCCGGAACTCTGGTGGATATGTCCATATTGCTGAAAGAATTTCGCAAAAAGCCGGACGAAGCCGAAAGAATGATGGAGTATATGGTGATGAACCTGGTAAAATTTGGCCAGGCTCAGATCCAGGCAGGGGCTGACGCCATTTGTATTTCTGAACCCAGCGGGACCGGAGAAATACTGGGACCCCAGCTATTCAGAAATTATTCACTTAGATATCTTAACCAGCTCATGGATGCTCTGGATGATGCCGCAGTAAAGATAGTTCATATTTGCGGGATCTTGAAGAGCGTATATCATATCCTGCCTGAGCTTAAGTGTGATGTTTTCAGCGTTGATTCCATGGTTGGGCTGGAGGAAATCAAGAAATACCTCCCAGATAAGGCGATTATGGGGAATATCAATACTCATGCCCTAGCCACCATGCCGCCGGAAAAGATAGCCAAACTCACCAAGTATGCAATGAGCCGGGGGGCTGATATTGTGGCACCAGCCTGCGGATTATCTACCACTACTCCATTATTAAATGTACAAACAATGGTAAGAACCGCTATAACGGAATGGGAATCAACAACTAGGCTCAGGTCAGGAGAAAAAGATGCCCCGGATATATGTTAAGCGCTTTGATATAGAAGCAACTCAATTCAAAATGGATAAAGGTCAGAACCTTTATCAAGGCCTGGCAGAGAATGCTTTGCTGGATGCTCCTTGCGGCGGCCTAGGCTGTTGTGGAAAATGCCGGGTCAGGATATTAAATGCTGATAGGCTTTGGCAGGAAAGGGAACAGGACTTTTTTTCTTTAGAGGAACTCAATGAAGGATGGCGTCTGGCCTGTCTTCATTCGGCGGAGACAGACATTACTCTGGAATTGCCTCCGGAAGAACCTGCCAGCGATATTATCAGCTCGGGATATTTAAGAGATTTCAATATAGAACCCGCTATTTCCAAAAGCCTTGATTTGGCCGGCAACACCCAGATATGGGCGGGTCGTGAGCTTGCGGGCCGGGAGACAGGAGACAGCACAGACCGGCTCTGGGGTCTGGCTATAGATATTGGCACTACCACGGTAGTGGCCAGTCTGGTTGATATGTTAAGCGCCAGGGAACTGGCCAGCGTATCATGCCTGAACGGGCAAAAAACCTTTGGACAGGATGTGATGAGCAG
Source organism: uncultured Syntrophomonas sp. (assembly GCA_964589135.1). Classification (GTDB taxonomy): domain Bacteria; phylum Bacillota; class Syntrophomonadia; order Syntrophomonadales; family Syntrophomonadaceae; genus JAAYJK01. Next base: position 15,036 of record CAZPSR010000016.1, on the reverse strand, counting down.
AATTCATTACGCCATGACCAATATCAACGGCACCATCATCCTCCAAAAATCCATTCTTAAGGACCTCAAAAACTTGATCCGAGAAGCTATATCCCGGTGCGGCCAGGATTTCCCTGCCACTGGAGAAGATATTTGCGACATTACGGTGGCCGGCAACACCACCATGATTCATTTCCTGGCCGGAATCGATCCTTCTTCTCTGGGTAAATCTCCATATTTACCGGCTTTTAACGGAGCCCTGACCCTAAAGGGCTATAAAGACCTGGGATTACCGGTTTCCAGCCATTGTCAGCTCTATTGCCTGCCTGCTGTTTCAGCATTTGTAGGCGGTGATATTACCGCAGGGATTCTCGCCTGCGGAATTCATGATGACCCCCGTAACGTCCTATTTATTGATATGGGAACCAACGGTGAGATGGTTCTTTCCCAAAAAGGTCGGCTGACTTCCTGTTCCTGTGCAGCCGGACCTGCCCTGGAGGGCATGAATATCAGCTGTGGCGTCAGAGCGACCCCGGGTGCTATCGAGGACGTGGAGCTTAAGGGTACGGGAACGAATATCGAAGTGGAATATTCTGTTATTGGGGATTCACCGGCAGTTGGACTGTGCGGCAGCGGTTTGCTGGCTCTGGTGGCTGAATTGCTGCGCCAGGGAATATTGCATAAAAGCGGACGCTTGCTGGATCACCCGCTGGTGGAAAAAGCAGCAGGTAAAAAGCGCTTAATTATTGACCAGGAAAAGGGCCTGTTTCTGACTCAGCAGGACATCAGACAGGTGCAGCTGGCAAAAGGGGCTATTCTCTCCGGTATCCAAACCATGGTTCAAGCCAATAATCTGTCCCTGGGAGAAATTGACCAGGTTATGGTAGCAGGGCAGTTTGGAGCTCATTTAAAAACGGAAAGCCTTATCGGCACCGGAATTCTGCCCCGAGAGCTGGAAAACCGGATAGACTATGTGGGCAACACATCCAAGTCCGGAGCCTATCTCTGTTTACTATCCGGCCGGGAAAGGGAAACCGCACAAAAGATAGCACAGGATATCAGCTATATTGAATTAACCAGGATGCCGGGTTTTGAATCATCATTTGCCCGAGCCATGCAGTTCTAGTGTTTTTCTTATCTCTTCAAAGAGGAGTAGGCGTCCTGAACCTTTCCTTCTGCTATCTGCGCTTCAGCCGGTGCCTAAGAACCCGGGACATACCCTTGCCTCCCTGCTGCTTTATATATAACAAAATATTATAACTTATATAAGTTTTTTTGCAGGAATAATTAACTCATGTCTAGAATTTCTACTATAATGTTTCCAAAACATATGTCACTTTAACCAACTATTCAAATAATGAGGTCGAGATATGTCATCGGTTCAACCCTTTTTACAGCTTAGAGGAATTGAAAAGAGATACGGCAATATAGAAGCACTTAAGGCTATAGATTTGGACCTTTACACGGGCGAGGTACTGGCTATTGTTGGGGATAATGGAGCAGGCAAAAGTACGATTATTAAGATTTTATCCGGGGCCATTACCCCCGATAAGGGCGAAATCATCATTGCTGGGCATAAGTATTCTAAATTAAAACCCAAAACAGCACTGGATGCAGGCATTTCCACGGTTTATCAGGATTTAGCACTGATAGATACCATGGATATTGCCAATAATATTTTTCTCGGCCGGGAACATCGAAAACATTTCTTCTGCCTGGATGATAAGAGAATGCAGCAGGAAGCGCTGGATCTGCTCCAGCAACTAGGGATTTATGTACCCTCCCTGCACAGCACGGTCGCTTGCTTAAGCGGCGGTCAGCGCCAAGGGGTAGCCGTTGCGCGGGCTATTCATCAAGGCGGAAGACTATTGATTTTTGATGAGCCTACTGCAGCCATGGGGCTGAAAGAAACAGGCGCTGTCCTGAGATTAATCAGAGGTCTGGCTGAAGAGGGTTTTGGGGTAATAGTTGTCAGTCACAATATGGAGCAGGTCTTCAAAATATCTGATCGTATTTGTATCATGCGCCAAGGAGAAGTAGTGGATTGTGTCAAGACCAAGCAGGTTAATCCCCAGGATGTGGTAGCTATGATCACGGGCGCAATAGACCTGGAAGATGCAAGTATATATAGGAGCAAGAATTAATGGCTGTACGTATCAGGCTGCAAAGACTATTTCCGCAGTTGCTGCTTACCGGAGTATTAGTGTTTTTAATTATAGTATTGAGCTTATCTTCGGAATACTTCTTATCCTGGGACAACTTTCGAAATATTTTAGATCAAAGCTCTGTTCATATTCTGCTGGCGGTAGGCATGACCTTTGTAATAGCCAGCGGCGGTATTGATCTTTCCGTGGGTAATGTGGCTGCTTTTAGCGGTGTAGTGATGGCTGTTGCTATGAAAGCTGACCTGGGAGTGTTTTCGGCTATACTCCTGGGCTATCTGGCCGCCTTTTCGTTTGGATTGGTGAATGGCCTGGTGGTATCTTATGTGAAAGTCAACCCATTTATTACTACCCTGGCTTCAATGTCTATAGCTCGCGGTTTAGCCCTTATTTTAACCGGGGGTGTTTCTATTTATGGTTTTTCGGCCAGCTTCAAATTCTGGGGCACAGGTTCCATAGGCCCCATCAATCCTCCCATACTCTTTTCCTTTATCTTGGTAATTGTGGGCATTTACCTTATGGGCTATACTCTCTGGGGAAAATACAGCCTGGCTTTAGGGGGTAACGGAGAAGCTCTCCGGCGTACAGGAGTCAACGTCAATTGGTATCGGACCAGCGTCTATTGTTTTTCCGCCTTATGTGCAGCAACAGCGGGACTAGTTATGACCGCCAGGCTCAATTCGGCAGCCCCTCTGGCCGGTGCCACTTATGAAATGGATGCTATTGCAGCGGTAATTCTAGGCGGTGCCAGTATGAAGGGAGGCAGGGCTTCTATCCTGGGTACTTTTATCGCCTGCCTGACTCTGGGGGTGCTAAGAAATGGACTGACCATGATGACCGTCCCCACTTATTACCAGCAGTTGTTTACCGGTATGATAATACTGGTGGCGATCGTCATTTCTGAACTGCGCAGCAAAGAGGAATAAGAAGGGAATTAAGAATGAACAGTAAAGATATTTTGATTGAAACAGCCTTGATCGGCCAGGGTATTTCCGATTTAAGTGATGCAGAATTATCTCGCCTCTGGAAAGCCTATTACCCTGAAACCCCTGATAACATTGGCTTTGTCTGGCTATGGCAGGGCCAAATGATGCTTGGCGACCTGGATTCTTTTTTAGTATACCGAAGTATAAAACTACCTAGAATCGATAGCTATAAGCTTAAAGAAGGGAATGCCTCATCCATGAGTGGTTTTTTTACAGCCGGTGCCGTACTGGCCATAACCCGGGAAATCCAGGCCAGCGTTGTGGTAACTGCCGGCCTGGGAGGATTTTTTGAAGGAAGCGTTTCAAGCGACCTGCCGGAAATTGCCCGGAGACAAGCAGTCTTAATTGCCTCCGGGTTCAAAGATATGATTAGGGCCAAAGACAGCCTGACTTACTTGCACGCGAGGAACATTATAGTTTCCGGTATCAGCAAACGGGTTCATAACGGTTTTTTGTTTACCGGGGAAAATACCGCATTGGACCGGCAATATGGTGGAGAAAGCCTGGAACAACTGGCGGAAGATAATTGCTATTTAATCTTTAACAATATAGAAAGTGGGTTGCGGTTAAAGGATGCCAATTGGCTCAAAGATAGCATCGAGGCGGGAAAAACCGCCAGAAGCAACGGTGACGAATTCCATCCTGCTGTCAATAAGGCATTGGCCTGCTATTCAAAGGGGCAGAGCAGCAGGCTGCAGTTTGAAGCATTAATAAAGAACATCGCCCTGGCCTTGGAGATACAGCAGATAGGGACCTAAGGAGCGGAGGTGTGGAAGATGAAAACAGCCATAATACCAAAAGATGAGATGACCCCGGTGGAACGATCCCAGGCCATAAAAACCGGTCGGGATTATGACCGAATACCTTGCAGCCCTATGGTTGCTGAACATGTTATTTGGTCCACCGGCATCAGTATAAAGGAATATTTATATAACCCTAAACTGGCGGCTCAAGCACAGGCCAAGGCTTTTGAGTACTTTGGCTATGATAGCGTAAGCGTGAGTCCCGATCATCATGGCTTTGCAGAAGCCTTGGGCAGCCAATTCCGTTATACAGATAAGGAAAGGCCCCAAATTGCTCAACCTGGTTTAAAAAATGTCGATGATATTGAGCAATTGGAACCGGTAGACCCGAAGAAAACCGGTAGGCTCAAGCTATGTATTGAAGCGGTGGCTCGCTTGCAGGAAATGGTGGGCAATAAAGTAAAAGTGGGCAGCGGGATGGGCGGCCCCATGACCTGTGCCTCGCTACTGCGAGGAGCAGACAATATTTTAAGAGATATGAAGAAAAATCCTGAGGCGGTACACAAAGTCATGGAGGTTAATACTCAAAACCTGATCAATTATATGTCAGCTTGCTGGGAATATGGGGTAGGATGCAGTGTGGGAGATTCCTTTGCTTCCTGTACCGTAATCAGTCCCAAGGATTTCAGAGTTTTTGTCAAACCCTACTTAAAGAGGGTGGCTGATTGGCAGATCAAGAATATTGGCAAGGCGGGGAATTTACATATTTGCGGCGACAGCAGACCCATATGGCATGATATGGCCCAACTGGGCTTTTCATCCATTAGTCTGGATAATGCTATGGATTTAGCCGAGGCCAAGGAAGTATTTGGACCAAGCATTGCTCTTAAGGGTAATGTTAAACCAGTGGAAACCATGCTCCTGGGAAGTGTAGAGGATGTAATGAGAGAATCGAAGGAATGTATTGAAAAATGCATGGATATTCCCCGAGGATATACTTTAAGCAGCGGCTGTACATTACCAATTCAAACTCCGGTCGAAAACGTGGAGGCAATGGTAAACGCAGCCCGTCTATGGGGCAGACCAAAAAATTAGAAGGTGGTAATAAAATGATAAGAACGGTTTTGGGGTTGGGCACGGCTACAATGGATGTGGTTCTCCAATGTGACAGCCTGCCGGCAGTTGACGGGTTCAGCGTAATTCATAGTGAGCAGGTGCTGTCGGGAGGAAGTTGCGCCAATATGCTGGTGACCCTGGCCAAATTAGGATTGAATGCCAGGCAGATAGCCAAAATCGGAGATGACCGCTTGGGCCGGGCATTTAGACAAGATTTGATCAAAGACGGAGTAGATGATAGTCTGCTCATAACTGTTCCTGATGGGCAAACCATGCATACCTACATTTTTGCTGCCGCTAATGGAGAACATACTATTTTAGCCAATATGGGTGACTGCATTATGAATTTGCGGGTGGAAGAGCTTACACCTGAAATGCTGGAGGGGGTGGACCTGTTTTATACGGATATGTTTCCTTCCCAGCCGGCTATTGCCTTGGCCAGGCTCTGTCGGGAAAGCAGCATCCCGGTTATCTTCTGCCTGCAATGCCCTCCCGAATTCATGAACAAAATAGGCGTAAGCAACGAAGAAATACTAGAAATGCTGTCCTTGGCCGATTTGTTTATAGCCGGCCGCAGCAGTTATTACAGCCTGACCCGCGTTCCGGATTATGAAGAAGCCTTAGTAACTCTTCACCAGAAGTATCCCCTAGAACTGGGTATGATTTGTACCGCCGGAGATGACGGCGCAGTGTGGCTGGATCAAACTGGACTGGTAAAGGGCAATCCTTATGCAATTGTGCCGGTAGATACAACCGGCGCCGGGGACTCTTTCCTGGGAGGTCTGATCTACAGTTATTTTGCCAGTGGACAGAGCAAACAGAAAGCCATGGATTTTGCTTCGGCAACCGCAGCCATCAAATGCACCCAGTTAGGGCCGAGAATAAGGGCAGATGCAAATATGATCCATGATTTTATGACCGGCAGATCACTGTAATTAGATTTGATCATGCTTGTAATAGTATGTCAAGAAATAAAGAATGGAGGAGAAACCATGAAAAAAATCTTAATGTTAGTACTGTCTCTGGCTCTGGTCTCCATGATGGCGGCGGGATGCAGCAAGGAAGACCCGGGCTCAGCCGAGCAGGCGAAAGATCCGGGGTCAACTATTGAAAATGCATTGCTAAGAGATGCTGAAGCATCAATGCTGGAAGCATTATCTCCGCTGCCCGAAATGGGTAATGGGGAAAAAATCGGGGCTATTGCTTTCAGCATGACCAATCCCTTCTGGGTAACGGTTGAGGAAGGTTACAAGGATGCGGCCGCAGAATATGGGGTACAGGTAGATGTTGTAGCTGCACCCAATGAAGCAGATGAAGCCGGACAGGCTGAGGCCTTTAATACCTTGCTGGCCAAAGATTATGATGCCTTTGCCATTTCTGCCATGACCCCTTACAATCTGGTTCCCAGCGTAGCAAATGCAAGCAGTAAAGGTATCAAGGTAGTTGCAGTAGGCACCAATATTGATGCTGATGCCGCCCAAGATGCCGGTGCAGTGGTGGAAGCATTTGTTACCTCTGACTTTAAAGAACAAGGCCGCCTGGGGGCAGAATTTATAATGAATAAAATTGGCGGTTCCGGCAAGGTGGCGGTGATTCAGGGGCAGGCTGGAGCTGATAACAGTGAACAAAGGAAACAAGGTGCTGTTGAAGGTTTTGAAACTAATGGCGGTGAAGTAGTAGCTGTGGAAGCAGCTGATTGGGATGCTCAAAAAGCATATGATATAGCCACCAATATTCTGAAGGCTAACCCTGATCTAAAAGGTATAATGTGTGCCAATGATGACATGGCCCTGGGTGTAGTGGAGGCATTAAAAGCTGCCAAGAAAAAAGATCAGGTAGTTGTATGCGGTATCGACTTTATAGACAATGCCCGGCAATCCATTATTGCCGGCGAACTGGATGGCACCGTTGCTATGAGTCCCTACCTTTTCGGAAAAGCTGGTTTGATTCTGACCTTAAAAGCAACTCAGGGGCATGAAATAGATACCGACATTTTCTGGACCCCCATCGGCTTAATCACCGCTGATAATGTTGCAGAATATGATGGCTGGAAATAATATTACCCGTATTAATAAGCCAAAAGGGGCTGTTTTATCTAAGAATAGCCCCTTTTTAAACTGGCAGTCTGGCTAGTTTTGGTTTGTGCTATGGTCTTCAAGTTCACCGAAAAAGCTTTATCCCGATTTTTCCAAATCGCCAAATATTTTAGGCGCGGTCTTTAATCGCCCCAGACTGTCAGGAAAAGTCTCAAAAAGTGGAAGATGGTAACTGTTCCAGGGCCTAAAAACAGCCTTCAGCCTTTAAAATGGCAAATAACCAGCATCAAGTGGGGTGCTTGTAAACTGTACCATAGTTTTGGGACAGTCTGCCCCGTCGGGCAAACTCAAGTTTTCATGCTCACTAGTATTCCCTGGTCATAGGGGTTGATAATTAAGGAGTTGGCTATGCATAAAATCTCTGTACCTTTTAAGTGCAGTCTGCACAAATCTATTCTGTCAGAAGAGTTTTACCATCAACACTCCGATTTGTTCCCTGCCGCTTACCTGGATGCTGCTCCCATGGCCCAACTCTCTATTGAATTGGCCAAAACCCTCAAAACCCCTTTGTGCATGCTGCCCTTCGATTATGTTGCAGAGGCAGAGGCTTACGGGGCAGAGCTTATCGGTTATAATGATGGCTTTGGATTGAGAACGGCAGGAAAGCTCCTGCATAACATTGAAGAACTGGCGGAATTGCAACCGTTGAGTTTTGCCCGGGGCAGGTTAGCTGAGATCATAAAGGCCATAAGTTTAATAGATGCTTCAGAGTATACTCCCTGCCTGAACTTAACCGGACCATTCTCTTTACTGGAATTGTTACTGCCCATTGAAACAGTTTTTTCAGCCTGGCGAAAAAGGCCCAAGGTATTGCTAGAATTTCTAGCGAGTTATGAAAAAAGCCTGCTGGAATATATTGCTTTAGCCATGAATGCGGGAGCGAAGGTGGTTTCCTACAGTGATCCTCTTACCGCTCTGCCCTTGCTAGGGAGAATAAATGGCCGACAAATCGCAGAGGAATTAATACTGCCATTTTTTCACCATGTGGCCCAAATACCCCATAAGGGTGTCATACATGTCTGCGGTGTTTCCTCCGATATTTTAGCTGCTGCTGATGCAGACTGGCATGAGGTAAAGCTAGAAACAGAAAAATATTATACCGAAGCTATTATTGAACAAGCCTGCTCCGCTCAGGGAATCAGGTTTTTTGGCTACGGCTGTCTGCATCAAAAAAGGCTAACTAGGAATTTAGTAGAGTTAAGGCAACTCTGAGAGCGGAGATCTCTCAGCACTCGGGTTCTAATTGAGGGCCAGGTGGCAAAGGAATGCTTTTTATCCTTTTATTGGACTTATCAACCCCCAGGGAACACAACCGAGCATGTTAATTTAAGGTATGACCGGCGGGCGGTCAAAGACCGCCCCTACCAATATTCGGCGATTTGAAACACTAAATCGGATAAACCATTTTCGTGTGAGTCTTTAGACCTTTCTACTGTCTGCCCTTTGGGTTAAAATAGATAAAAACCGGTGTGGTGTAGCTATATGCGAACTATATTTAGAAAACTGGACCTCAGGAAAACCCTAAGTGAAACCGAATACCAGGCTTTACTCAATTATATCGATGCCCTGGCTGAAAGTTCGCTGGAATCCTATCAATTATTTTATAATAGATATTCGGCAATTTTGTGGCAAGATTATACAGTATATATCCCCAAATTTAAATACGAAATTGATGACCTCTTTAATTACTTGCTATATCATCCAGAATTACTGGTCCAAATCCAGCGGACTACTACTAAGTCCTTGGAACTGTTCCCCCCGGAATTGCATCCTTATCTTTCTTACCTCTTGGAGCAGGAGCAGGACTGGGCCTTAATTAAGAAAATAAGCCGTTCCCTTTCCCGATCATTGACGAGTCGGCCCCAACTGCCATCAGCTCGTAAGGAAAAGATAGTGATAAAATACGAAAGAGGTAATCCGTACAAGGAGATTGGATTAAAATCTCACTTTGAGCGTTTAGCCCGCTACCAATTTATTACCCGCCTCCAGTCTTATCGCTACTTGCAACGAGGCAAGGCTAGTCAAGACCAAATAAGGGTTTTGGATAGAGATAAACTAGGGGGCATATATACTAATAAAGAAAAGTCTATCTATTATTATATATTTCTCAGTCAAAAGGATATTATTAAGGCGCAAAACGCCTGTTTGGCTTTAAATACCGCTTTATACGGACTTTAAGGAGAGTAATATGTCAGATGGGTCAGTAGATTTAAATCATTGGCAGCAAACCCAGGAGTTTTTTAGTGGGTGGGAGGATGAGTTACGCTTAAGACATGAGCAGCGACTAAGCAGGAATCCAGCCTTTAATTTATCAATTGCCAAAGCTAATGAATTGGATTTGTATTATCGCAGCTGGTACTTTTCTTCCCGGCGAGTTGATTTTTTCAGCTTATTGGTAGACCAGTTAGCTAAGCTGGACAATATAGAAGTACTAAAGTGGCTGGGAGATAGTCCCCATCATCTGCGGCAAAACTTTTGGGGATTTCTGCCCTGGCATATTTTGCTGCACTCACCTAATCCGACCCAGCTCCAATTTATAGTGAATCTCTATAGCCCGGAGTTTCAAGGTGAAATGGTGCAGGTGGTAAATGCTCTAAACCTGGCCTCCTGTCAGTATTTGGCATCTCGAACTGCCAACCTGCAATTGCGCCAGCTTTTTAAAAAGCGGGAAAGTGAGTTAATGGCCAGGCAAAAAAGGGAGTATTATGGTTTTGTTCCTTCCAAAAAAGAAAACCATCCCGGCCTATATGGAGATAAAACAGATATGATTTTTGAAGCCTTGGAGCTACTGGAGTCAAGTCGGACAGATAACTATAGAGATCCATATGGGTCCCATCAATTTACCCTTCAATTGGCTGCTGCCGAAGCAGTATTTAAGGCTGGCTTGCCCCAAGATAGCCTCTTTATGCTAATGGATATATATCAGGACTATCAACGCAAAAACCGTTTAGTTAACCTCTTAGATGATGAACAAATTCACCGCAGTTTTTCCCGTCTGCTGCGGCAGGTAATTCCCCTGCAATCATTACTGAGCCAACCCCTAAATCCTTATCAAACGGCTCTTAAGCTCTATGTGGATTATTTCCCCCTGATAAATCGGGATCCCGGCAGTCTGCAGTATCTTACTCTTTATGAAAGTATTGCATCTGGATTCAATCAAGGGCAGTTGAATATTATTTATGAGATATATGCCAAAAGCAGCACCCTGATGGAGTCCAGGCCTTATGAGCCGCACTGGATCCAGTATGAGGAGCTGCAACAAGGTATTGGCCTGAAGCGAGCCCGTGCTCTCTTGCAAGCAGCAGCCCAGAAAATATCTGCTCTGCCCCATGAGTCTTTTGTGCTCCTGGAGTATCTGCGCCTGGGGCATTTGCTTAAAATGATCAAGCTGGATGGGCCAATTATATCGGAAATGATGGGATATTACCTTATGTTATGGGACTGGCTGCCCTTGCTCCTGTTTATGAATAAAAACATATATACTCAACTGGCTCCCTTAGCCGGCGAAAGTAAGCGCCAGCAGGCTAAGCAAATTTGCGATTTGTTAGGGGAGTACCAGCTGCCCCGACTCTTGGGGGAAATATCCTCCCGTCCTGAATTATTAAGAGCGAAGGAAGCTGGACTGAAACGTCAGCTGCTAAAGGCTTATTTCCTGGGGGTATTGAAATGAATAATAATGATAATAATATCCAGGCCGAGAATTATAGCCGAAAGATGGAGCAGTTTCTGCTGCTGCTGCGAGAGGAAGTAGAATCTCTTAGCAGGCAATATGATTCAGATACTCTTTCCCTGGAGGAACTAGACCACTATCTGTTAGCCATTAACTCCTTTTATTACCGCAGCTTTCAGGAACAATTCTGGCCTAGCTACCAAAAGGAGATCAGCGAACAGGTGAATGGCTTGCTTAATTTGAAGCTGCAGGAAAGCCAGCTTAGCAAATATGTAGCAGCCATAATCAAACGCAATGCCCATTTATTCAATCAGGTCAAGGCCTTGTCTAATGAGCTGCAAGATTTAAAAAAACAGCTATTTGAAGGTATTCTATTCCTCCAGGATGAAATTGACCGGCAAGTAAGCGAACTCAGTTATAGCTATAAGGAGCTTAGAAGCCGACTGCAGGAGTTGGATAGCTTTATGCAGGAGCTAAAAGAACTGGTAAAAGCCTTGCAAGCTTGGCCAAAAACCGAGAACACCCAGTTTTTGGTCATGGCCGCTGGATCTCTTGGCTCTGATCCCAGAAACTCGGATTACCATGGCAGTTATTATCAACTGCTGAAACAGCAAGAGCAGATAGGGGATTTGCTGAACAAAATTCAGCAAGATGACCAGATCCGGCCTCATCGGATAAACCGCCTGCACCAGCAGCTATTGGAGTTTTCTCCTACTGATGAAGGACTCTTGGATCAATTTTATAAGCATCAGGTTCAGACCCGAGCTCTCCATTATATTGAACTCTTAATTTTGCATAGCCAAAAGGGAAACTATACTCGAAGCCAAGAGCTGGTCCAGGAGTTTTCCGATTTTTTTGCGGCTTGGCTGGAATTGCTCCATTTGTTGATTACTCATGGCCAGAATCAGGCCCTAAGCCAGCTGCCGGAATTATATCATCTCAGCCTTAGCCATCCCGATTATGTGGAAGAGCTGTATTACGACCTGGCTTCCACCTTTAAAACCATAGACTCCCTGGGCCAGGATATGGATCAGAGTCCCCCCGATTTTAAATATTTCTGCCCAGAGCTGCAAAAGATGGTGCAACTGTCTGCTCCCCTTTACCGAGCCATGGCTCAGGAGAGTTCCCACTATCCAATTCACTTGCTTACTTATCGCCTGCAAAGTATAAATGGGGCCTGGGAACTATTGGACCGCAGAATGAAGATTATTGCCGAAGAATACCAAGATACCAACTACCTAATCGAATGTAATGAGAACTTTATGGGTTTCTTGGCTGGGCAGCTGGAACTGCTGAATAATATTCAGCATGATCTAGCCAGGCTGCTGACTCCCCGTAATCTTACCCGGGTATGGAAAGATTTTGATATCAGAGTTACCCACATTCCGCTGACCCCGGGTCAAATACTGCCAGCTCCATATTGCTATCTGTTGGATAAGTATAATATTACTACCAGAATCACTGACAGAACTGATAATACTATATTGGAGGCAGAAGGGGATATCTTTTTAATAAGAGTGGAAGATGAAAGCAGCGAAGAAATTCCTTATTTCATCATAGGCAAGAAAGGATAGTCTAAAGATGCACCTGGGTATTGATATGGGAACTTCATACACTAAAATCGTCGCTTGGTCTCAGGGAGAGTGGGTGGATCTAAACCAGGACTCAGGACCTATTCCCAGTGTGGTGGCCTATAGGCCTGCCAGCAAGAAATTGTATTTCGGCCACCTGGCTCTGCGCCTGGATGAACCCGGCATAGAGAAAGCCTTCTTTTTTAAACTGGATTTAAAACGTCATCCCCGCTATTGCCTGGGACCTTATAGTTTGACCCAGATAATAGAGAGTTTTTTTTGTTTTTTATTAGATAATTATATAAAAATCAAAGGCTCTGGGCTAAAATCATTGACTCTGGCCATACCCAACTATTTTGGACTGCCATCCCGGCGCATACTATTGGAGACAGCCCGTAAGGTGTTTGCTCTTAAGGACATTCATCTGTTGCCTGAACCCCTGGCAGCCATATTGGCCTACAACACTCTTAACCCGACTAAAACTCTGGAAGGCAGCGTGCTCAGTATAGATATAGGGGGAGGAACCAGTGATTTTAGCTTTTTAGCTTTAGCCAGCCACCGGCAGGAATTGATTTTAGAATCCCAGTTGCAAATAGGGTATGATGCCTTTTCCGGTTCCGAGCTGGATCAAGGTATTATCCGTAATGTCTTTTTCCCTCTTTATCAACTGCAGACCGGTAAAGCTATAGCGGAGCCATTTATCAGCACTAAGGCTATGAATTCTGGGGAAAGGCAGCTTTATCAGTACTGGTTGGTGGAAGCGGAAAAACTCAAGCTGGAAATAAGCCAAAAGGGGTGGGCTGCTTTTCATTTCAGCGATTTCTATAAAGGTTTTTCTATTCGATCAGATATGGATGGAGATTCCTTGATGACCTGTCTAAAGCCTATCTATGACCGGCTTCGCTTGTACTGCCAGGGGGTGCTAAAGGATCGAGCCCTTTCCTTGGGTTTGGCTGATGGCCAGGGATGGAATCTGGACGGTATTCTGCTTCAGGGCGGAGCTTCCCAGTCCCCACAGGTAGATAAGCTTATCCAGCAATGCTTTCCAGGCATTCCAGTGTTCAAAGCCCAGTCCACCAAGCTGGTGGCTCAGGGATTGTGTTGCTGGAAGGCCTATTCTCACCACCAATTTACCAGTTTGAAGAGCATTTACCCTTTTGATTTTTATCGGGAGGTTTTCGATATGAAGGCAGGGCATAGCTATCTGGCCAAAATCCCTTTTGATACCGCCAATCTGGAACTGGATGTACTGGGCCGTTACCCCATATTATCCCTTAATCCTCCCTCAGAACTTAAAGGGAGGACAGAAAAGTCTTTTTCCCTGAAAATTTTTGAGGTAGCCCAGGGAGAAGCCCTAACCACCCAGGAACGCTTTCAGGGCATGGAAGCCGTTTTAGACCTGAACTGGACCGGAAGTCATATTCCGGCCCGGATTAATTTATATTTAAATCTGGCTCAAAGCCGCCTGGAAGCTTCGGCTGCAGAAGTACCCTTGGCCTGGCCTGAGAATGACATTCAGGTTTTACCTGAATTACTGCCTGAACAGCTGAAATCCCTGGAATTGCTGCGAAAATATAAATATGTCAATCCCCAGCTTATTGAAGATTACGCTGCTTGCCTACAAAAAACTGAGCCTGAAAAAGAATTCCCTTATGAAAACCATGCTCAAACGGTATATTATAAACTACTATGCCTCTTGCAGATTATGGATAGCAGGTAAATAGTTTTGTCCAGGACTTTATCTGGTTTTGGGCGGGGAGAAGTTGGTATTTATGCTGGTATTGCACCAAAAAATTCTTTGCTATTCATCCCCTGCTTATAAGAAGATAGAGTTTTCTGGCCCAGGGAGAAAAAATTGCGATATGGGAAGAGGAGTTGATAGATGATGGTTACTACCTTTGCTTTGCATCCCGCTGCATCCAAAAACCTGATAGCCCGTGGGGTATGCCAATTACCGGAGGTAAAGTGGGCCTTGCAAAATGGCAAAATATTCATTGGTCATGGAAGCACTAATGTAGCCGTAGCTCAAGAGTTGTTAAACTTGAAAATTGAGGATCCAGAGTCGTACATATCTGGAGTAATTACCCAACGGGTGGCCTGTGCTACTGATCCCCAAAGGCGTAGCAAACCCTGGTGTATAGAAAAAGGCCAGATATTGGATCTGGATTGGCTCGAATTTGTAAACTCATTCAAGGCCGGGGATATTTTTATCAAAGGTGCCAATGCCATAGACCCGGCCGGACATGCAGGTATACTCCTGGGTGACCTGCAAGGAGGTACCATAGGCAAAGCTATTGGCATCTTAAAGGCCCGAGGAATACAGATCATTGTGCCGGTGGGTTTGGAGAAAATGATTCCTTCCTGCCAGGCAGCTGAACAGGTGATGGGAATAGAAAAGAGTTTTCAGTCACTGGGGATGAGAACCGGATATATTACCCTTGCTAATGCTACTATAATAAGCGAAATAGAGAGCTTAAAAATTCTGCTGGATGTGGAGGCCATACAGGTTGCGGCAGGGGGCGTGGGAGGCATGGAAGGAGCAGTGGTACTGGCAGTTAACTATAAAGATGAAGCAAGCGAACAGACCCTTATCAAGTTGATAAAAGGATTATCCCGGAAACAAAGGCTGAATATTAAGCGAAAAAGCTGCCAGGACTGCGATGATCCCTGTGCTATGCTTGATAAATAAGCTAAGACCTAATTGTCAACTCAT
>CAZPSR010000015.1:0-20179 GCA_964589135.1 uncultured Syntrophomonas sp. | reverse complement strand
GAATCGCCGGTACTCACGGCAGAAGAAAAAATAGAATTGTTTAGGGTAGTTAAAGAAAGAGTAGGGAATAGAGTGCCGGTTTGGGCCGGCACCGGTACTAATGATACGGCAGCCACGGTGGAACTGAGCGAAAAGGCGGATGACTTGGGTGTAGATGGGATAATGCTGGTTACCACATATTATAATAAACCAACCCAGGAAGGTCTTTATCGGCACTTTAAAAGGGTAGCCGAGAGCGTATCAATACCAGTTATGCTATATAATGTGCCTGGACGCAGCAGCAGTAATCTTTTGCCCGAGACTATAGCCCGGCTGACCGAGATCCCCAATGTTAAAGCAATTAAAGAAGCTAGTGGAAACATGGATCAGGTTTCTTTGCTTAAAAGCCTGGTTTCAGAGGAGGTAATTATCTACTCAGGAGATGATTCCCTGACCCTGCCCTTGATGGCTATAGGGGCTCAGGGAGTGGTGAGTATAGCTTCTCATATCGTGGGCCAGGAGATAAGGGCTATGGTAGATGCCTTTAAAAGAGGTGATATCCAAAAAGCCCGTAAAATTCATTTGGAGTTATTCCCCATTTTCAAAGGATTGTTTGTTTGTACCAATCCCATACCAGTAAAAGAAGCACTAAACATGATGGGAAAAGAAGTGGGGGGATTCCGACTGCCACTTTGTGAAGCTTCGGAAAGCGAAAGGGTATTTATTCGACAACTTCTTTGCAAATACAGGTTGATATAGAGGTATATACCAAATATATAAAATGTTGGATAGGCCCGGTGGGGCCTATCTTTATTTTGGTTTCAGAATTTTGTGTAGTTGTATAAGCTGGTATTATCAGCTATAATAATCGCAGCGGACATAGGGCGGCTAACAATTAAATAAAGGAGGTGTTTGGGTGCTGGGAAACGATGCCCGTTTACAAATTATTCCCCTGGGCGGTTTGGGGGAAATTGGTAAAAACATGACGGCATTCAGATATCAAGATACTATTATTGTCATTGATGCGGGATTAATGTTTCCAGAAGAAGAGCTCCTGGGCATAGACATAGTTATTCCTGATATCACTTATCTGCTGGAAAATCGAGAAAAGGTTAAAGCCATTTTATTGACCCATGGTCATGAAGACCATGTGGGATCGCTTCCGTATGTCTTGAAGGAAATTAATGTACCAGTTTATGGCAGCAGGCTAACTTTGGGTATTGTGGAGCGCAAATTGGATGAACACAATCTGAGCGGTACTATGCTCAATGTAGTCAAACCCAGGGATATTTTAAACATTGGATCCTTTGCTATTGAATTTTTCCGAGTCTGTCATAGTATTCCTGATGCCTTGGGGATTGCTCTTCATACTCCATTGGGGATTGTGGTTCATACCGGGGATATTAAACTGGATCAAACTCCAGTAGACAATGAATTGGTGGATTTCCGGAAGTTCTCCGAACTGGGAGAAAAAGGGGTCCTGGTCATGTTGGGTGACAGCACTAATGCTGATCGGCCTGGTTTTACCCTTTCTGAGCGAGTGGTCGGCAATACCTTTGATGAGTTGTTTGGCAAATGTGAAGGAAGAATTATAGTGACCACCTTTGCCTCCAATGTACATCGGATTCAACAGGTGGTTAGCACTGCGGCCAAATACCAACGCAAGATTTGCGTGATTGGCCGCAGTATGGTCAACAATGTGCAGGTGGCTATGGATTTGGGCTATATTGACATACCTGAGGGAATGCTGATTGAAATGGAGGATATCAGCGAGTATCAGGCCCAGGAAATTGTCATTGTGACTACTGGATCTCAGGGTGAGCCCATGTCTGCTTTAACCAGGATGGCCACTGCTGATCATCGCTGGGTTGGTATTCAACCCGGGGATACGGTTATAATATCGGCTAACCCCATACCTGGCAACGAAAAACTGGTAAACAAGACGGTGGATCTGTTGTTTAAACAGGGTGCCGAGGTCATATACGAAAAAAGCATGGGTGTACATGTGTCTGGACATGCAGCCCAGGAGGAGTTAAAGATAATTCTGAATCTGATCAACCCCCGGTATTTTGTACCAGTCCATGGTGAATACCATCATTTGATTAAGCACGCTAAACTGGCGGAAAATCTGGGTATACCCAAGGAAAACATTTTTGTGGCCGAGAATGGTCAGGTTATTGAATTTGCTAAAGAGCAGGGCGGACTTAATGGAAAAGTCAGCTCAGGCCGAATACTGGTAGATGGGCTGGGCGTAGGTGATGTGGGCAATATTGTACTCCGGGACCGCAGGCAATTATCCCAGGAGGGGATTATGATTGTTGTGGTAACCATTGACAAGGAAAAAGGAGGAGTACTAGCCGGACCCGACATCGTTAGCCGTGGCTTTGTCTATGTTCGCGAATCCGAAGAGCTGATCGTGGATGCCAAGGAAAAGGTTAAGGAAGCCCTGGATGCTTGCGCTCAGCGTAATGTAACCGAGTGGGCGGTGATAAAGTCCCAGGTGCGGGAACGATTGAGTCGGCATCTATATGAAAAAACCGGCCGCAGACCCATGATTCTTCCAATAATAATGGAAGTATAAGGGCGAAAATAAAAACCTCCTTCTTCTAGGAAGGAGGTTTTTTAAGTTTCTGGTGGTATGTTTTCCAGCTTTGGGGAGAATCTAATATAGAGGTTATTCGGAAGGAGGAAAAACATTGCAGGAAACTCCTAATCAGGAACCAGCGCAACAA
Source organism: uncultured Syntrophomonas sp. (assembly GCA_964589135.1). GTDB lineage: Bacteria > Bacillota > Syntrophomonadia > Syntrophomonadales > Syntrophomonadaceae > JAAYJK01. The sequence continues at coordinate 17,468 of CAZPSR010000015.1, read as the reverse complement.
CAAGAGCAAGCGGTCAATAATATTAAGGAATTGGGCCAGATAGATGTACCCCCTTTTCGGAGCGACATTCATTGCTTGACTATTACCGGGCAGGTAGAAGGACATATGGTTCTTCCTCCGCAAAACAAAACTACCAAATATGAACATATTATTCCCCAACTGGTGGCAGTGGAGGAAAATCCCCAGATAAAGGGGCTCATGATCGTACTGAATACAGTAGGTGGCGATGTGGAAGCAGGCTTGGCCCTGGCGGAAATGATTGCCAGCCTTTCCAAGCCTACGGTATCCATAGTTTTAGGGGGAGGCCACTCCATAGGTTCCTCTATTGCGGTAAGTGCCAATTATTCTTTTATAGCACCTTCAGCAACCATGACCATTCATCCCATCCGGCTAACCGGCCTGGTTATCGGGGTGCCCCAAACTTATGAGTATTTGGATAAGATGCAGGATCGGGTGGTGCGTTTCGTAGTTGAGCATTCCAAGATCTCGGTTGATAGATTCAGGGAACTTATGTTTAGGACCGGAGATTTGGCCAGGGATATTGGTACTGTACTGGTGGGCGAAGATGCGGTTAAATGCGGTTTGATTGATGAGCTGGGGGGTATGAGACAGGCCATAAGCAAAATCAAAGAACTGCAAGAGGCAGGGGGCATGCTACAGTGATAATATATATTGCTGATCCCCTGGAATTGTTGCAGCAAGGAGAAGATAAAAAACAGCTTCGGATTCAATTGCCTTCAGGGGGATATTTGCTTGCTGAAAGGATAGAGGAGGAACAGTTTAAGGTAGTGGACATTTGTAGTACCGATCCGATGGATTATATGAGCAAAAAATACTATCCTGGGGCCATATTAGATGTAAAAATATAAAATAGATGGAGAATGTCAGTTAAGCACGCTAAGGAGCGTGCTTTTTTATTGGCTTTTCGAGTAAAATAGATATTTGATTGTGCTATAATTTAACAAGCATTTCGGGGGAGGATAAAATAGTGACTACAATAGAGGCATTTATATTAGGTATGATTCAAGGACTAACTGAGTTTTTGCCTGTGAGCAGTTCCGGGCATCTGGTCATTTTTCAACATCTATTCGGCATCCAACAGGTTATAACCTTCGATGTTATTGTGCATCTGGGAACTCTGGTAGCAGTATTTATAGCTTTTCGGGAAGATATAGTAGGTATACTCCGCCGGCCTTTTTGCAAGCTTACCTATCTGATACTTTTAGGAACTGTTCCGGCTGGCTTGGCCGGCTATCTGCTGGCTCCCCTGGTGGAGAAGGCTTTTGAATCCTTGCTGGTAGTGGGCTTGGGTTTAATTTTTACTGGGGTAGTTCTCAAATATTCGGAACATATGGCTAACCAATACCGGGGATTAAAGCAGAGTGAAGGAAGCTCTTATAAAGATGCCCTATTTATTGGATGTATACAAGCATTAGCTATTGTACCAGGGATTTCCAGATCTGGGTCCACTATTGCGGCAGGTTTGCTGGCCGGATTGGAGCGAGAGTTTGCGGCCCGCTTCTCTTTCCTGCTTTCTATACCAGTCATACTGGGTGCAGGCGTTTTTGAGCTTAAAGATGTGATTGGCTCTGGGATGCCAGGTTCCGAATTGACAACTTATATAATAGGATTTGTTACTTCTGCGGTTTTTGGGTATCTGGCAATTAAAGTGGTCTTAAACCTGGTTAAAGAGGGAAGGTTATCCATCTTTGCTTATTACTGCTGGGGGCTGGCTACCCTCACTCTGGGCAGCTATTTCCTATTCTAAGCTAAGAGATTAGCTCAAGAGAGTTTGGCAGTACTGTACTGGAAGCTGATATTGGGGCAGGATTAACCTGTTCTTAAGCGAAAATAGTAATTAGTTGCTAAATTGGCCCAGACTGGTTCTTGATGAATGTATTATTATGGAGCTCGATATGCCAGCAAGAAAAACTTCCATCCCCAGGAAAAAGGGAAACAATACCAAAAGAAAAGTGAATAATAAGAAAGCAGCCGAGTCGAAGAGATTACAGGTTGAGGTCATTTCCATAGTTTTATTGATGTTGGCCGTATTCTCCTGGGTAAGTATATACAAGTTTCGCAACCTACCTTATGATGATCAATTCATTGGGGTACTTGGCAGTTATTATCTAAAAGGACTTGATCTGGCTTTTAGCCAGGGGGTCTTTTTAATACCGCTGTTTTTGTTGTTCTGGTCCATTCACACCGGGATTTGGAAGCAGCTATGGTCAATCCGCATGTGGGGAGTCAGCCTGTTATCAATGCTGATCCTGCTCAGTATCAGCATTTATCAGATACCCATAGGAATAAGTGAATGGGAGGCGGGCTTCAAAGGTATGGGGGGTGGCTACCTGGGAGGGGCTTTGGCCTATGTTTTAATCAAGCTGGTAGGCCGAATAGGCACTCAGATCATTATTTTATTCGGTACCGCTATTTCCCTGGTGATGATAATAGATCGTCCCCTCCCGGATCTGGTAAAAGCCGGAATTAAATTAGGGCGGAGCCTGGGGGCCCGCTTGAGTGAAATAATGTTTGAAGATCATGAAGAGGAGCAGCTTATCAATCGAAGCCGGAAAAAATCGGCTCCTCTTATTATAGATACCGTGCAGGAAGAGATGCAGGAGCTGGATCTCTTAAAGGGCCGAAATGAGCCGGAGTTGTCTTTTCCGGTCGAGGTTAGGCCCCAGACTGAAGATGCCTTGCCAGAATTGAAGGTCTTGGGAAATAAGGCTGAGAGTGGCGGGGGAACGGCCCAGGAGGTGAGTCAGTACCATATACCTCCTTTGGATATTTTGAGTGATATCAGTAATGAAAGGATTATTGACAAGAAAAATATTGAGGAGAGCATAGGCGTTCTGGAGGATACCTTTGCCAGTTTCGGGGTTAAGGTGAAAGTCAATCAGGTAAGCTGCGGGCCTGCCGTAACCCGGTACGAACTTACTCCCGGAGCTGGAGTTAAGATCAGCAAGATTATTGGTTTGACTGATGATCTACAGCTTAATTTGGCCGCACCAGGCATAAGGATAGAAGCCCCAATACCTGGCAAATCGGCGGTAGGTATCGAAGTTCCCAATCGCAAAATTCTGAGTGTGGGCTTGAGAAGGTTGCTGTCTTCGCCTGCTTTTGCTCGCCTCAACACCCCTTTAGCCTTTGCCTTGGGAGAGGATATAAGCGGAAACACGGTAGCCGCTCGCTTAAATGATATGCCTCATTTATTGATAGCCGGATCAACTGGATCAGGTAAGAGTGTATGCCTTAATTGTATAATAATGAGCCTGCTCTATAATTCCTTTCCTGAGGAGCTTAAATTGGTTTTTATTGATCCGAAGATGGTGGAGTTAACCGTATATAATGGGATACCCCACCTGATGACTCCGGTAGTAACTGATCCCAAGAAGGCTTCCCTGGTGTTAAAATGGATGGCCAGTGAAATGGAAAAACGCTACCAGAAGTTTGCTGAATTAGGGGTTAGGGACATTCATCGCTACAATCAGGAGAGTCAGGAAAAGATGCCTTTTATCGTTATCATAATTGATGAGCTGGCAGATTTGATGATGGTGGCACCGGTTGAAGTGGAGGATTCCATATGCCGTCTGGCCCAAATGGCTCGTGCGGCTGGTATGCACTTGATAGTTGCCACCCAGCGTCCATCAGTAGATGTGGTAACAGGTACCATTAAAGCTAACATCCCTTCCCGGATAGCTTTTGCCGTATCCTCCAATGCTGATTCCCGAACTATACTGGATAGCTCTGGGGCCGAGAAGCTGTTGGGCAAAGGGGATATGCTGTTTTTACCAGTGGGAGCAGCCAAGCCTTTCCGGGTTCAAGGAGCCTATGTGTCAGACCTGGATATTGAAACAACGGTAAACTACATACGGGAACAGACTATGGATAATGGTGATAATGAAGTGCCAGAAGAGCTGGAGATGTCCCTGGCGCAGATGGAAGATGATTATGGTGATGAGCTGTTTTGGGATGCAGTGAACGTATTCGTAGATAGTCGTAAAGCTTCAGTATCCCTTTTGCAGAGAAGACTAAGAATTGGTTATTCCCGAGCTGCCAGATTAGTAGATATGATGGAGGAACGGGGTATAGTATCGGAACTGGATAATAATAAGCGAAGGGAAATATTAATCAACCGGGAGCAGCTGGAAATGCTGCAGAATAGGCAGGGTTATGCTTAAGGGGCGGATAGGAGGCATTTAATTTAAGGAGATATAGTATGAGGCTTACCTTGCGGGAAAGGGAGATAATCGACCTATTAAAGAAAAATCCATTGATATCCCAGGATGATTTAGCTATTCATTTAGGCATTAGCCGATCCTCCATTGCGGTGCATATCTCCAATCTCATGAAAAAAGGGTTTATTCTAGGTAAGGGATATGTTTTTAATCAAGAGACCTCAATAGTTGTGATTGGGCTTAGCTATTTGCAGATAAGTGTAAGCGAGCTCCCCGAAAAAAAACTCATCAACCTGGAATACAAAGGGCTGCCCCTTATAGCCAGCCAGATACTGGCCGACTTTGGAGTAAACTTGAAGATTATAAGTCTGGTAGGGAATGATGAACCAGGTTCAATGATCATAAGTAGACTGATGGAAAAGCAGGTAGATCCGGTACATATCCATCGCCATCCCCGGCACCGGACCTGTCGGCGCCTTTCGCTCTCCCAGGGAGATGTAATCGAGGAAGGCTTTGATTCTATTGACTACAGTCAGGTTCTCAACAGTTGGGATTGGCTTATTTATAACTCAGAATGGTTGATGGTGGATTCCTATTTTCAGGAAGAGCTTTTAAGCCGGATGAGCAAAAAGGAGGAAGGATTCGCCCATCTTTGCACCATGTATATGCTTACTCAAAAAGGAGGACTGCCCACCCAACTGGGTCAATTCCATACTGTGGTGCTGGGGGTTGAGGACTTAAAGGCGGTAGAATATTTTAGGATAAAAGTAGAGAACCTGAAAGAGAAGCCTTCTGCCAATTGTATTATTACTGATGGCCGAAGCAGATTGGTATATAAGAGTAAGGAAAGCTCAGGAGATTATCTGCTTCCACCCAATCAGAATTTCGCTAACGAAGAAGGGCTTTTGGCATTATTAACCGGAATTATATATGCCCTGGCCAATGGCTATCCCCTCAGGCAGGCAGTACGCATAGGAGCTGGACTGGCTTCCGCCGGTGAGTCTAAGCAAATAATGCCGCCAACAAGCACAAAGTTGTAATATATGTTATGGTATATCTATATATGTAAGGAGGGCCGCGTGCAGATGGGATTGGGAGATAATCTCAGAAACACCAGAATAGACAAAAATATAACCCTGGAGCAAATCGAGGAAGATACCAAAATTCGTCGTTTATATCTGGAAGCAATAGAAAATGAAAATTTCGCCTTACTGCCTCCTAAGGTATATGCAGTTGGCTTTGTTAAAAAATATGCCAGATATCTGGGTCTGGATGAAACTCAGGTAAGCGAAATAAGCGAAGAATTTAAACAGTTGGCTTATGGGGGGCAGAACCAGGAAGAAGAACCAGCTATATCAAGGCCTCGCCCCAGTTTTAATATCCCGGTTAAAAACATAGTAGCCGGTATCCTGTTTTTTATTATAGTTATTTGGGTCGGGAATTTCCTGGTTGGTTTATTTTCCGAGACGGTACAAAGGGATACCAACCCAAATCAGGGCGGAAATATTGGCATTCAGGAACCTTTAGAACCGGAGCAACCAGATATAGAACCAGAACCGCCTGAGGTGGCCCCCCCTACTCCTACCGTGACTTTGTCCATTAAGGCTAGGAGTGATTGCTGGCTGCGGGCCATTGTAGATGGGGAACCTGTTTTTGAGGCTACCTTGCCAAGGGGAGAGGAAAAAACCCTGGAAGGAAAAAAGTCGGTATTTATTAGACTGGGCAACGCCGGCGGGGTGGAAATAAGCTACAATGGAGAAGTGATCGAACCCTTGGGACAACCCGGAGTAGTAGCTGAACGAGAATTTTTGATCGATGAACAGTCAGAATAGGGGTTTTGTCGTTGAATATTGGTTTTATAAGCCTGGGATGTTCCAAGAATTTGGTTGATACAGAAATCATGATGGCCATCTTGAGTCAGAACGGTTACCGCTTAGTTAATTCTCCGGAACGAGCCGATTTGGTCATTGTGAATACCTGTGGCTTTATTGATGAGGCTAAAGAAGAAGCTATTGATGCCATAATAGAAGCAGGACAATTAAAAGAAAAGGGAATAATACAAAAAATTATAGCTACCGGGTGTTTGGCCCAGCGGTACGGAGCAGAGCTTTTGCAGGAGATGCCAGAGCTAGACGGTATTGTGGGTATTTCCCGGTTTAAGGAAATTGCTCTGGCCGTAGAAGCCGTTGTAGCCGGGGAGAAAGTAGCTTGGATCAGTGATCCACCTACCAGCTTTATGGAATCTGGACATCGGGTCTTGACCACTCCTCCTGGTATGGCCTATATGAAAATAGCCGAAGGGTGCAACAATGTTTGCGCCTATTGTGCTATACCCTCCATAAGAGGCCGGCTTAGATCCAAACCTTTAGCCGAGATAGAAAAAGAAGGAATTACCTTAGCTAAGCAAGGTATTAAAGAACTGGTCTTGATAGCTCAAGACAGTGCGGCTTATGGTATGGAAAGGGACGGTCAATCCAGTCTGCCCCAGGTCATCAAGGTATTAGGCCGGATTGAGGGACTGGAATGGATAAGAGTGATGTACCTGCATCCCCGGCATATTCAGGATGAATTGATAGCAAGTCTGGCTACCTACCCCAAAGTCATCCCCTATCTGGATATACCTATGCAACATGTATCAAATAAAATACTGGGGGCTATGAATCGTCGACACGATATGGATTATCTTTATAAGCTTTTTAGCCGGCTTAAACAAGAAATAAAGGATCTGGTATTGAGGACCACAGTCATGTTAGGCTTCCCCGGGGAAGAAGAAAAGGATTTCCAACTTTTGCTGGAGTTTCTGGCTGAGGTGCAATTTGATTGGCTGGGAGCCTTTGTGTTTACTCCCGAAGTGGGTACCCTAGCGGCCACTATGGGTAAGCAGGTGCCGGTGGAAATAGCCCGGGAAAGACGGGATCAAATAATGCAAAAACAAAAGGCCATCACTCGGGCTCGAAATATTAAGCGCCTGGGACGTCAGGAAAATATTCTGGTTTCCTCTCGCTTGGAAAACAAACTGTATCTAGGGCGTGGTTATTACCAGGCTCCCGAGGTGGACGGACTTACCATAATAAAAACCAATACTAGTCTAAAAAAAGGAGAAATATATCCAGTAGAGCTGAAAGCAGTCAGAAACTATGACCTCATTGGGGAAGTACAACAGGATGAGGGTTAATCGAAAAGATAGCATTTGCTCCTGAATATTTCCTCCGCCTCTCGTACCATCCGGTCTAATAATTCCTGGCAAGTCGGAACATCATGGATGAGACCCACCGATTGTCCGATCATAAAAGCTGCATCATCAATATCACCTGTTTTCCAGGCTTCTTTGGACCGCTGGCCGCTGAGTAAGGGAAAGATCTCCTCCAGGCTGGCCCCTATGGATTCACGCTCCAGTACGGTCTCAGCCCAGCGGTTTTTTAAAGCTCGGCCCTGCAGATTGAGGCTTTTGCAGATAAGAGTGGTATCGTTCTCCTGCCGCTTAATGAATTCTTGTTTGATCCGCTCATGGGCTAAACATTCCTGAGTGTTGATAAAGCGGGTGGCCATCATCACTCCTTCGGCTCCCAGGGCTAAAGCTGCTGCCAAGCCTCGGCCATCAGCTATCCCCCCTGTTGCCACTACCGGTATTTTTACCGAATCAACTATACGGGGAACCAAAACCATAGTGCTGACGTCATCATTTAAGGGATGCCCGCCTTCTTCAATCCCGGCGGCAAAAACACCATCATATCCAATGCTTTCAACCTTCCTGGCATGCCTTACTGAACCTACTTTGTGGAAGATCTTGATGCCAGCCTCATGGACCCCCTTTAGGTACTTTTGGGCGGGTGATCCGGATACTTCAATAGCCGCCACCCTTTCTTCACAGCATACCCGGAAAAAATCATCATAAGTCTCAGCCGCAATTCTAAAAGAAGGCAAAAGGGTTATATTTACTCCAAAAGGTTTAGCCGTCAGCTTACGCGTTTGCCTGATCGCTTCCCGCAGCTGTTCCCCGCTGTTATAGTTGCCGGCGGTAATATTACCTAGTCCTCCAGCGTTAGAAATGGCAGCGGCCAACTCTGGAACGGCCAGCCACAGCATACCACCACATATAATAGGATATTTAATTCCCAACATTTCAGTAATTTTGCTTTTCAATACGCTAACCTCCTGTTCGATCTTTATTGTAACCTCAGGTGATGGAATTACCTTCTGCTTCGAGGAAGGGAGGGAAAAATCCTGCTGCATTAGGGGTGACTTTTAGTTCCTGCCCTATGGCTGATTATCTGCTATGTTTTTTGCTCATGCCCTGGGAGAGCTTGGATATAATAAAGGTTAATTGCCACAAAACCGCTATACTTCCATATATTGAAGCTCCGCCAAGCTGGCAGCCTATGATATAATTGCGGGGTAAGGGGGAGAATGCACTTGTCTAAAAAGAACGATTTTAAAATACTATTATTCATAACTGCCCTGCTTATCACCTTTGGGCTGGCTCTGGGAGGCAATTTCTTGCACTCTCGCTACAACATAGAAAAACCTTTGCTTACCCAAATAAACCAATTGTCCAATGTAAAAGAAAGCAGTATGGAAAAGAAGGAAAACATTTATATCTTACGGGTATCTTTGGGGCAAGTGGAAAACCTGCAGGAGGAATTCAGGCAATTGGATGAGCTAGCCCGGGATAAATTAGGGGAAGGAAAGTATCAAATCCTGATTGAAGGCAGCGACAGCCTGGAATTGGAGCAGGTTTATTACCAGATTCAGCCGGTGGTTTACCAGGCTTTGGCCAATAACCAGTATGTATGGATGAAGGAACAAATAGAACTGATTGCAGATCAAGATGGACTTGAATACAAGATGTATATAGACCAAAAGCATGTATATCTGCAATTTAACAACGGCGATAAGTACCAGTATTATATTATTGATCGAAACAGTAGCCAGGCCAATACAGCTTAGAGTGGTGAGGTGGAAAGATGAAAGAAATAGTAGCTGGAGTATTGCTGGGACTAATAGTATTTCTGGCTTTTTTAGGAATCAATGTAACCCCATTAATTCTCATAACCCTGTTGGTAGGAGGCTTTTACTTTTTTTATTTAGGGCAGGGAACAGTTAAATTTGATAATATTGGTTCTGACATAAAAGTCGGTACAGGTATTACCTTTGAACATATTGGGGGACAAGACAGCGCTATCAAGGAACTGGAAGAAGCCCTGGAATTTATCATCAAACCTGAAGAAATAAAAAAGATGGGTATCAGGCCTCTGAAAGGGGTGCTCTTAGTTGGCCCTCCTGGTACGGGTAAAACCCTGATGGCCAAGGCCGCCGCCAGTTATACTGGTTCTGCCTTTATTGCCACTTCAGGCAGTGAGTTCATTGAAGTATATGCTGGGATGGGAGCTAAAAGAGTAAGACAATTGTTTAATGATGCTCGGAAAAAGGCCAGCAAACAGAACAGCCAGAGTGCTATAATCTTTATTGATGAATTGGAAATTCTGGGCGGAAAAAGGGGCAGCAATACCAGCCATATGGAATATGATCAGACCTTAAACCAGCTCCTGGTAGAAATGGATGGGATAAGCTTCCGGTCTGAACCCAGGATATTGATAATCGGAGCTACCAATCGAGCAGATATGCTGGATTCTGCTTTATTAAGGCCCGGCCGTTTTGACCGTCATGTTCAGGTTACTCTGCCGGATCGGGTAGGAAGAAGAAAGATACTGGATATACATGCCCAGAATAAACCCCTTGAAGATCCCAGTGTACTGGATGAGATAGCTGCTTCAACTTTTGGCTTTTCCGGAGCTCATCTGGAGAGCCTCACCAATGAGGCTGCCATTTTGGCCCTTAGAGAAAATGCCCGGAGTATTAGTCGCAGCCATTTTCACGAGGCTATTGACAAAGTGATCCTGGGGGAGAAATTGGATAAAAAGCCTTCCCCCGCTGAAATTGAAAGGGTAAGCTTTCATGAAAGTGGACATGCTCTGGTAAGTGAATTGATTAAACCAGGCTCGGTATCTTCCCTGACTATCATCCCCCGAGGCCAGGCATTGGGTTTCATGCGTAAAGCGGCTCAGAATGATCAATACCTGTATACCCGGGAGGAGTTAGAGGGAGATATTATGGTGGCTCTGGCTGGAGCAGCGGCAGAAGAGATAAAATATGGCAATTTCAGCACCGGAGCTGCCAGTGATTTCGAGCAGTCCTGGAAATTGGCCATGCAAATAGTAGAAACCGGGCTATCATCCCTGGGGGTAGTAAAACGAAGCGACAGCCCAGATGAAGTTATTTTTAAAGAGTGTAAAGAAATAATAGGCATATTGCAGGGTAAAACCCGGACCATTTTATTAAAAAACCAGGATAGCTTATTCTCCCTGGCCAAACGGGTTTTGGCCGAAGAGAGCCTGGATAGAACCCGCTTTGTTGACCTCTTGTAACTGGAGCTGCACAAAGGAATAATAAGGAGGCGGATTTGCCTCCTTATTTTATTTACAGGCTTTTCAATTAATGATTGATTATAGCCTGGGCAACAGGATAAGCTTATAAAAGGTAAAGCTAAAGCAAAATTTATTGTAACAAAAAATTGCCCTCTGTTACATAGGAGAGATTATTATGTTAAAGGCATATATTGTTTCGACTGGAAGCGAGTTGCTCTTGGGCAGCACGGCGGATACTAATTCACTTTTTCTATCCCAGCGGCTTACCCAACTGGGAATAAAAGTTGAGGAGAAGGTAGTGGTGGGTGATGAGGCCAGGGATATAGAAGAATCTTTTCAAAAAGGGCTCCAGCGGGCGGATATAGTCATTAGCACCGGCGGATTAGGACCTACCCAAGATGATTTGACCAAAGATATAGCCTGTCGAGTTATGAACTGCAAGCTGGAGCTGGTGGAGGAAGAGGCAGAACGGATTAAGGCCTATTTCCAGAAAAGGGGACGCCCTATGCCAGCTAGCAATATAAAACAGGCAATGTTCCCCCGGGAGGCAGTTATACTTAAGAATGAACGAGGAACTGCTCCCGGCATGTACCTCTGCCAGGAATCCCGCTTGATAGTCCTCCTGCCAGGGCCTCCTCATGAAATGAGATCTATGTATCTAAAAGAGGTAGAACCACGGTTAATTGCTGACTATGATCTGTCTCAGCAGTGTTTAGCTTCTAGAACCATTAAAGTATTTGGTCCAGGTGAATCCCAGGTGGAGTTAATGCTGGGGGAACTTATGGAAAAGCCCAGGGGATATAAGATGGCCTTGACCGCTAAAGCGGGGGAGATTCACCTGAACCTGCAGGTATTTGAAGAAGGGGAAGAACGATGCCGGCAGCGCTTGGATGAGGTTAGCGAGCTGGTTAAAGCCAGATTGGGGCCCCATGTATTTGGAATAGACCAGGATGATCTGGCTAAGAGCACCCTGAGCAGATTAATAAAAAATGCTAAGACCATTGCCGTGGCTGAATCATGCACTGGAGGACTTTTAGGTAAAATATTGACTGATCTGCCAGGGAGTTCTGATTGCTTTTGGGGCGGGGTGGTTTCCTACAGTAATGAGGCCAAACATCGCCTGTTGGGAGTAAGCCCGGAACTTATAGGTAATTTTGGAGCAGTCAGCCCGGAATGTGCTGAAGCCATGGTCCGTGGAGTGGTTGAAAGATCGGGGACCGATTTGGGGGTAGCCATTACCGGTATTGCCGGTCCGTCTGGAGGAAGCGAGGAAAAACCGGTAGGTTTGGTTTATATTGCAGTATTACATAGAAATAGCTGCACCGTGAAGGAACTCAGGTTGGGGGAACAGCGGGATATAATCAGAATGCTGGCCGCCAAAAGCGCTCTGGATATGGTGCGCCGAATAATCATGGCTGAGGAGATGGAATAGTATGCGTATGTTTATTGCCATGCCGGTTCCCGAATTTGTTAAGTTATGTGCCAGGGCAGTGCGAGAAGAGCTGAAGCCTAGTGGAGCCGATATTAAGTGGGTGGAAGATAATAACTACCATCTTACTTTAAAGTTTCTGGGAGAAGTAGATGAAAAGGTAATAAGGCAATTAAAACTGGAGCTGGAACAAGCCGCCCAAGGTATTAAACCCTTTAAGCTGGCCTTATCCCAGCTCAGCGCTTTCCCTAACCTTAAACGGCCCCGGGTACTGTATCTGGGCCTGTCGGGTGAGATTGCTCAAGCCCGGGAACTGGGACAGAGGATAGATGAAGGCTTACAGAGTATGGGTTTTAGACCTGACCATAAACGCCGCTTTCACTTGACACTGGGCCGATTTCGTTCGGGCCGCAGGCTGCCGGAGCTATGGTCGAGCCTGGATAATTTGCCCCTAATTGATAATAGAGCTTTTCCCGTCCAAGAGTTTTATCTGATGGAAAGCCGTCTCTCAAAAAAGGGGCCTGAATATCTGAGCTTGAACTGCATTAAACTCGCTGATTAGTTTTTGGGGTAAGTGAGGTTTAAATAGCACTATTTGGATAACAGGCAGCAAAATTTTTTCTGGCTGTTGACAGGAGTCAAGCTTTAGGATAATATTGTAAAAAGCGAACATATGTTTGAGGAGAGTGAGACTTTGACTAGTAAAGATAATAATCAGGGTAAAATAGATGCCCTGGAAAGCACTATAAAGAATATTGAGAAACAGTTTGGCCGGGGTGCCATTATGCGGTTGGGTGAAAACACCCATATGAATGTGGAAATTATCTCTACCGGCTGTATGTCTCTGGATGTGGCCCTGGGAGTGGGGGGACTGCCCCGGGGAAGGGTAGTTGAGATATTCGGACCTGAATCTTCAGGTAAAACCACGGTGGCTCTCCATGTTATTGCTCAAGCTCAGGCCGAGGGCGGAATGGCTGCTTTTGTAGATGCGGAACATGCCCTGGATCCCTTGTATGCCAAAAAACTGGGAGTAGATATTAATAACCTACTGGTAGCCCAGCCGGACAGTGGGGAGCAGGCTCTGGAGATAGCCGAAGCCCTGGTCCGAAGCGGTGCTATTGATGTAGTGGTTATTGATTCGGTAGCTGCTTTGGTTCCTAAAGCTGAGCTGGACGGGGAAATGGGGGACGTGCATGTGGGTTTGCAGGCCCGTTTGATGTCTCAGGCCCTGCGCAAACTTACCGCCCATATAGGTCGTTCTAGGGCTTGCTGTATTTTTATAAACCAGATCCGGGAAAAAGTAGGGGTTATATATGGTAATCCTGAGACTACTACCGGAGGCCGGGCCTTAAAGTTTTACTCTTCGGTCCGGGTCGAAGTGCGCAAGGGAGAATCCATCAAACAGGGTACAGAGCTAATGGGCAATCGTACCAAAGCCAAGGTGGTTAAAAACAAAGTGGCCCCCCCTTTTAAAACAGCTGAATTCGACATAATGTATGGCAGCGGCATCTCCAGAGAAGGAGATCTGCTGGATATAGCTGCCAGCATGGAAATAATTCAAAAATCAGGTTCCTGGTATTCTTATGAGGGAGAAAGACTGGGCCAGGGGCGGGAAAACGCCAAGGAATATATTAAAGGTCATCCGGATTTTTCTGTGATGCTGCAGGAGAAGATAAAAGAACTTATGGTTCCTGATCATACTATGGGCAAGTCTGAGAGTAATCTTGACACTATAAAGTAAAGTAACTACAATGAGAATAGAACTCAGGATAGAAGTCTTACCTGGTGAATGACTTGACCATATAGACGGTTGTTTTATCATAGATTTTCTGACATGTTGATAGAGTAGAATATGGAGTATGATATATTCATACCTGATTATACATGTAAATATATAGATATAAGCATAATGTCTGGAAGGGTTAAGATTTAGTCAGTTCTCATGTTTATGCTGCTGAAATGTGGCCATAGGTGGCATCTGCAGGTGGTTGTAAATAGGGAAGGGATAGATACATTCAGAACAACGGGTTACTTCTATCAAACCGGGTTTTTTACTCGGTTTTTTTGTTTATAAGTATAGGGGTAGAGTAATAATTATAATTTATTTAAAGGAGGTGACCAATATAGGTAGTACAGTATTAACATTTATTGCAATTATGCTTGCCTTAGCGGTGGGAATAACCTTTGGTTATTATGCCCGGAGATTCATTGGGGAGAGCAAAATTGGCGCGGCCGAGGAAGAGGCTAATCGGATAAAAGAGGAATCAGCCAAGGAAGCCGAAGCCAGATCCAAAGAAATCTTACTGGAAGCCAAAGAGGAGATTCACCGCAATCGACAGGAATCAGAGAAAGATATTCGTGACCGGCGTAGGGAGCTGGATCGTCTAGAACGAAGGATTATTCAAAAAGAGGAAATGATGGATAAGAAAACCGACGTTCTAGAGAAAAAGGACCAGGTCCTTCAGGATAAGATAAGACAAACGGAGAGAGCGGAACAGGATTTACAGATGGTTCTCTCCCAGCAGCTTAAAGAACTGGAGCGACTATCTGGATTAACTTCCGAAGCAGCCAAAGAGTTGCTGTTAAATAACGTAGAGCAGCAAATTCGGCAGGAAACGGCGGTTATGATTAAAAATATCGAGTCTGAAGCTCGTGAAGAAGCCAATAAGAGAGCAAGAAACGTGGTGTCACTGGCTATTCAGAAATGTGCTGCAGATGTTGTATCGGAAACTACTGTATCAGTAGTAGCACTGCCTAATGATGAAATGAAAGGCAGGATTATTGGGCGGGAAGGTAGAAACATCAGGACTTTTGAAACTATGACCGGAGTTGATTTGATTATTGATGATACTCCTGAAGCGGTAATATTGTCCTCCTTTGATCCCATAAGAAGGGAGATAGCCCGTTATGCTCTGGAGCATCTGGTTTCCGACGGAAGAATTCATCCAGCCCGCATTGAAGAAATGGTTAACAAAGCTCAGAAGGAAATTGAGCAGCAACTGAGGGAAATAGGGGAAGAAGCTGCATTTGAAGTAGGGGTGCATGGATTGCATCCGGAAATCATTAAACTCTTAGGTAGGTTAAGGTATCGTACCAGCTACGGTCAGAATGTTTTAAAACATTCCATCGAAGTAGCTCATTTGGCAGGAGTAATGGCCGCAGAACTGGATATGGATGTTACTTTGGCCAAAAGGGCGGGATTGTTGCATGATATTGGCAAGGCAGTAGATCACGAAGTGGCAGGTCCTCATGTGGAAATAGGCATAGATCTGGCTAAAAAGTATCGGGAAAACAAAGACGTGATTCACTGCATAGCAGCCCATCATGGCGATATAGATCCGCTGACTATTGAAGCTATCCTGGTGCAAGCAGCTGATGCCATATCAGCATCCAGGCCGGGGGCAAGAAGAGAAACCCTGGAAGCTTATATTAAACGACTGGAGAAATTGGAAGGACTAGCCGATTCCTTTGATGGGGTGGATAAATCCTTTGCCATACAGGCCGGACGAGAGATAAGAATTATCGTTAAACCCGAACAAATCGATGACCTGCAATCCATAAACCTGGCTCGGGATATAGCTAATCAGGTGGAACAGGAGTTGGAATACCCGGGGCAGATTAAAGTAGTGGTGATAAGAGAGACCAGGTCGGTAGAATACGCTAAGTAAACTAGACAAGGCTGAGGCTGTCCCAGTTAGCTGGGCAGCCTCTTTTAATTTTTACCAGGATTTAGTTAAGCCGTGGCTGACCAGCAACTCTACCCCCTGATTAGCTGGAAGATAAGGCTTAAAGGCCAGAGGATGGCCCTGGTGGAGAATCAAAACAGGTCAAGCCAAAAGGGCCTTGAGATGACGGTTTAGCTTGAATATATGTAGCTATTTCCATTAATTCCGCCTCACTGTTTATTTTGCTATATTTTACAAGTCTCCTAAAAGCAGGATTTCTATTACTATTAAAGAAAAAGAGAATAGGATAGATATAAGGGAGAAGTGATTATGCAAGAAAATACAGGATTAGACATATTTATCAGTGTGCTTTTGAGATACCCGGAATTCAACGCAGTAAAGTATGATGCTGCTAAAGGTGAAATAAAAATCGACGTAGCTCTGCAAGGTGAAATTAACAGGGACAAGCAAGAAGATTTTATTGCTGAAGCCCAAAATTGTGTAGCCTTTTTTCATAAATTAACGAGCTTGAAAACAAGTATAATAAAAATTGCCTTCAAAGAATACAGCCTATCGGATTTGACTTTTCTGAGCTATCATCGGGATGTGGAGAGCTTAAGCGAAGGCGAATTTGAGCTTTTTGCTGGTCTGTTGCAAAAATCTTTCAATCAATTCATAATTAGAGACAGCGGAAAAAGAATTACCGAAGACGGATTTAAGGAACAGATTAAAGAAAATCTTTTATATAAGATAAACCGTGCCAAAACCAGTACCAACAATTTTTTGGCCTATAGAGATCATGGCCGGGTGCTGGTTTTCAACAAATAGTGCAACCGGAGGGGGCTATAATTGAATATTCTAGTTATTGGAGATATTGTAGGTAGACCGGGTCGCCGCGCTCTTAAACAAGGATTGGCCAAAATTCAAAGGCAAAAGGACATTTCCTTTACCATAGCCAATGCTGAAAATGCTGCTGGAGGAAGAGGATTGACCAGAGCAGTAATGGATGAAATCCTGGGGGCGGGAATTGATGTTATTACTATGGGCAACCATGTATGGGATAATAAAGATATTTTTAATTTTATAGATGATGAGTTCAGGCTGATTCGGCCGGCTAATTATCCCAACCCTTGCCCGGGACAAGGTTATCATCTATACAAAGGTGGATTCAGTAAAAATATCGGCATTGTCAACCTTTCCGGCCGGGTATTTGTGTCCAATCTGGATTGTCCTTTTAAGGTCATGGACCACATCTATTCAGAAATAGAAGCAAAGGCAGATATTATAATTGTTGATTTTCATGGAGAGGCAACTTCTGAAAAAATGGCTTTTGCCTACTATGTAGATGGCAAAGTGACTGCGGTTTTGGGTACCCACACTCATATTCAAACCGCCGATGAGAAGATACTTCCCCAGGGAACTGCCTATATTACCGACCTGGGCATGACCGGCCCCAGTGAGTCCGTATTAGGAATGGACAAGGATATTGTTATTGAAAAATTTCTCACGGGCCGGCCGGCCAGATTTGAGGTAGCTTCTGGTTCAACCCAATTACAGGGAGTTGTATTGCGCCTTGATGAGGATACCGATAAAGTTCTGGAAATTGAAAGGATTTCTATACTATATAGCGAATAATATGTAATATTATCCAAAACTTTTTTCCAAAAAGAAGGAATTGTTATCCTGATTTAGAATATATTTTTAAGGGGTAGCCTATCTGTTTTTCATAACTTTTTGAGGGAGGGTATCTTATGGAAGTATTAAAAGT
>CAZPSR010000014.1:0-20272 GCA_964589135.1 uncultured Syntrophomonas sp. | reverse complement strand
GAATAGACCTTAGTCCATATTGCATGGCCACAGACTGATTTTCGTCCACATTAATCTTGGCTACCCTTATTTTACCCTGGTTTTCAGCGGCCAGGGTTTCTACCACTGGACCTACCATCTTACAGGGTCCACACCAGGGAGCCCAAAAATCAATAAGTACCGGTAGTTCAGATTTTAATATTTCGCTATCGAAACTAGTGCTGTCAATATTCTTAATAATGGACATATAAATCCCTCCTCTTATAATACTTTTGACCAGATTGTGATAATGAGTTCAAACCTTACTAATTAGCACGGAATACCTGCCACTTGATACTGCCTGATTGTTCAAAGCCTGGTTTCTCTACTTCCTTCCAATACCCTTAAGCAGGTTCATTGAAGTTGGTGTTGTTTTTCCAATATTAAAGCCATAAATGGTGCTAATTCGCTTTCTATTATATATTATAAGCATAGCATAAATTGCTAGCTTATGCGAAAAATAACCTATTATTGGCTTTATTGTCAATAAGCACTCACCCCGATACCTATTAACTATTATGGGCTTACTCGGTGGATAATAAACCGCAAAAATTAAATGACATTTAGGATAAACTTGTATGGAATGTTTTGGAAAGGTATTATTTAAAGGAGGAAAAGAAGTGAGATTAGCTCCATAAAGGGTGCCGGATGTTAAGTTATTAATTTAATAACTTAACATCCGGCACTTCTAATCTTACCAAAGCAGGTAATATATAGCTCCTGCTATGCCGATGGAAATTAAAGCCCACATCAGGGTTCGCAAGAGATCGCTTTTTACCTGTTTATACAGTTCTTCCATAAGATTCCTCCTCGTATTGTCCATACTTCCATACTATTATAACACAAAGCCCATTCCAGCAGATGGCAATAGTATTCTCCTTTTTTATCCACCATAAGGGCAATACACCTGGCCCTTGACTTAGATATCTAAGCAGATATTTACTTCAGGGGTCAAGAGCTCTTATTGGTATAGGAACCCCCAATTTGTCTGAATTTTAAGTTTATTTCGGTTTTCATTACTCTTCCGTTATTTATCGTGTTTTTACGGCAGGATTTTATAGCATGAATCTAGAATATTAACCGTGAGTGGTAATGGTTGCTAAGGTAGTATGGGGTAATGTGTTAAAAGGGGGATTGTTTTTATGTCAATTAATGAAGTGGTAATGGTTAGCGCTTGCAGAACGCCCATCGGTGATTACGGCGGAACGCTGCAGGGGGTAAGAGCTAACGATCTGTCCAACCTGGTGGCAGCTGAAGCTATTAAAAGGGCCGGTATCGAAGCATCTATAGTTGATGAACTGGTTCTGGGCATGTGCCTCCATCATGGCAATGGATCCTGTCCAGCTCGTATTGTGGCTATTGAATCCGGTCTGCCTGATCGCTCAGCAGCGGTCATGGTCAACCAAAACTGCGCCTCAGCCATGCGGGCGGTAGAAATTGCGGCTCACAACCTGATGCTGGGTAAGACTGATATTGCTATAGTAGTTGGTACTGAAAGCATGAGCAATATTCCTTATCTGGTACAGAACGGTCGGTGGGGCTATAGGATGGGCGATGGTAAATTACAAGATCCCATGCTCTCTGATGGCCTGGTCTGTAAATTGGCTGGGGGCGTTCATATGGGCGTCACCGCAGAAAACATTGCTGAAAAATATGGTATTACCCGGGAAGAATGTGACCAACTGGCATTAATCAGCCATACCCGGGCGGTTGCAGCTAATGATGAAGGCCGTTTCAAACGGGAAATAGTGCCCGTAAATGTTCGGAAGGGTAAAAAGGAAATCCTCTTTGAGGCTGATGAACATCCCATCCGGGGAGCCAGCATGGAAGCCATGGCCCGCTTATCTCCTGCTTTTAAAAAAGGCGGAGTGGTAACAGCGGCTAATGCCTCAGGCCTGAATGATGCCTCGGCGGCGGCAGTATTTATGACCAAGCAAAAAGCAGAAGAACTGGGGATTAAGCCTCTGATGAAACTGGTCAATATTTGCAGCGAAGGGGTAGAGGCCAGGGTTATGGGTCTGGGTCCGGCTGTGGCTATCCCCAAAGTACTCAAACAAGCCGGTATGAACTTCGATCAGGTTGACTACTGGGAAATTAATGAAGCCTTTGCGGCCCAGGTACTAGGCGTGGGCAAGATGATCAAAGAAGAAGCTGGTATTGATTTGAATATCGGCACTCTGGATAAAATCGGCAACGTAAATAACAATGGTTCTGGAATTGGCTTGGGCCATCCAGTGGGCTGCACCGGCTTGAGAATAATTGTCAGCCTTTACTATGAATTGGAAAGACTGGGAGCTACTACTGGCGGCGCATCCCTTTGCGTAGGCGGCGGTGCTGCTATGGCTTCCCTCTGGACCCGGGATATCTAATACTCATGCCTCTTGGTGATGATATAATCCTTCTAGTATACTTAAAGCAGCAGGTTCGCCTGCTGCTTTTTTAAACAAGAATTGCTTAAGCTCTTAAATGGGCACTTTCCCTTACGAGTGTTCAAGCATTTGTCCCGAGGTTGGGCTGCCGCCCTGATAAAGAGGTAAATGGCAGACCCAAAATTTCAAATGGAGGTGTTTATAGTGAAATCACTTTTCCTGCTGTCTACTCATCCCAGCCAGGGCAAAACTACCATAGCGGTCAATCTGGCGGCGGGCTTAACCCGGCTGGGATACAAAACCCTCCTGATAGAATGCGGTGATCCTTCCTTATTGAGGCTGTGGCTGGACCTGCCTGAGAATGGGAGTGAAGTACCGCAGCTCAGCCCTGCCCAGGGTATGGGGTTTGATCTGCTCCTGGTTTCTGATTACTCCTTTGATCTGGGTAGAATTGGTTCTTATGAATGGGTAGTAATAGATACCGGTGAAGACTATTATAAATACCGGCAGCTTATAGATCAGGCTTCCCTTATAGCTGCCTGTACTGATTTGCGAGCAGAGGAAGTGGTTGATTTACCAAACCTAAAGCAGGAGCTTGAAATAAGATCTCAACCGCGGACTCTAAATCTAATCATACCTACTATCATTAATACGAAAGAATGGAGCCATAATAGCCAGGTACTGTTTACTCTGATGGAATCCTGGGGAGAAGATAGCATGGCCGATATGATACCTAAATGAAGCGCTATTTATGATCTTCCCCGGGTGGGGAAGCATATCTGGCAGCTGCCGGAACAGTATCTTAACCGGCAAGAAGCCCTGGACCGTCTGGTTGAGCTAATAGACTCCACCTATCCCCCGGCAGATTAAACTGGCCTCTTTATACCACCAGTAGCCCGTAGTCCTTTAGCTTTGGTAAAACACCAGCCTGCCTTCCTGCACCGCTACTTGGGTTCTCCCAGTATTGTGCAAGAAGGCAGCATAGGCTGAGGTACTGATCAGCAGGCGAAAGTAGTTCTTTTTATTCACCTTGACCCCCTTATCCACCAGTCTACTCACCATCTCTTCCCGGGTACAGCCTTTCCCGATTATGGCCTCCAGTAGGGCTAGATTGCTGATTATAAGCTCCTGATTACTTTTGATTACGGCTTCTCCGTTGTTCAGCAGACCCCCGTGAGCCAGATATATTCTATCGCATTTTTTTAGTCTTTTCAGAGTTATCAGCTGACTCTCCAGATCTTCCAGATGATAAAAGCCAGTTTGGGCCATAATCTTCTTATCCACCATACTATCTCCAGCAAATAATATCTTATCGGGAGTTTCTATTCCAATATGACCCAGACTATGTCCAGAGAGCTTCCATATTAACAGTTTCTCCCCCTGGAATTCCAACTCATCACCTTCGATGGGGCTATTAATAGTCCCGGCAGGAACCATATAGTATTTATTATTAAACACCTGCATAGGCACCGAATGATACAAAGAATAGGCGGCCAGGACCGGGTGGCTTAAATAAGCTGCTTCGATGGGGGAGGCATATATGGGGCAGCCGGAAAGATCTTGCAGGTACTTATTGCCTCCACAGTGATCGCCATGAGCATGGGTATTGATTATGGCAGCCAGCTTCCACCCCTGCTCCCCAATAATTTTCCAGGTTCGGCCAGCATATACCTCACTGGCCCCACTATCAATTAAAATGCACTCCCGATTAGGCAGAACATATACCCCTACCGCACTGGGATACTGGATGGCATAGGTTCGCCCCCTAATTTTTTTTAATCTCACTCCTGCTGCTCCTTTTTTGCATTATATAAGGACCTCCATCAAAGAAGTCCTAAAGTTCGATATTAGACATGCTCCAGCTTTACCCGGGTAGTTGCATATAGGCCGCATCAACTGTGTTCTTCATGAGCAGAGCCGTAGTCACTGATCCTACCCCGCCGGGAACTGGAGTTATATAACTGGCTCGGGCTGCTGCTGCTTGGAATTCAACATCCCCCACCATCTTGCCCTTTACCTGATTAATCCCAGCATCGATAACAATGGCTCCTTCTTTGATCCATGAGCCTTTTACATATTCAGGTATTCCCAGGGCTGCTACCACAATATCCGCCCTAGCTACATGTGATTCCACTTTTCCCATCTTGGAGGTAAAAGAATGGCATATGGTCACTGTGGTGTTTTCCGCCAAAAGCAGCAGACTCACTGGCTTTCCTACTATGCTACTGCGTCCTATGACTACGGCTTCCTTGCCGTTCAGATCTACTCCGGTGGATTTGATCAATTCCATAATGGCTAAAGCAGTGCAGGGCTTTAGCCCCCTAGCCCCTAAAAACATGGCCCCCAGATTGTGGGGAGTAACTCCTTCAACATCCTTGAAACTGTTTATGTTCCATTGCATCTCACTCACCGGCAGGTGTGGCGGTAAGGGGAGATTTATTATCAATCCATGTATGTAAGGGTCCTGATTTATATTTTTGATAAGCTGCAGCATATCCTCCCGGGAAATTTTCTCCTCCAGTTGCCTGGATTCATACTTAATCCCAATCCTTTCAGCCGTCCGCCTTTGATTTTCCAGATAGTACCTGGAGGCCGGGTCCCCTCCCACCTCAATGCTACATAAACAAGGGCA
The DNA here is from genome assembly GCA_964589135.1 of uncultured Syntrophomonas sp. Classification (GTDB taxonomy): domain Bacteria; phylum Bacillota; class Syntrophomonadia; order Syntrophomonadales; family Syntrophomonadaceae; genus JAAYJK01. The sequence goes on along the minus strand of CAZPSR010000014.1, from coordinate 15,253 downwards.
AATCCCTTTTCCCTTTAACTCTTCCAAACTTCTGGAAGTCTCAGCCAAAATTCGGTCTGCCAGTGGCTTCCCTTTTAATAAATTTGATTGGTCTCCTGTCATTTATTTCCCCCCCAAATAACAAATATACTTCTCATCCCCAGCAAATTACTTCCGGATTTAAGATTCCACTTTCAGCTTCCAAGATAATAAAGCTCCCATGATATCCTAAACGAGGCAGGCTGGGACTGCCAGGATTGAGCAAGCAGATTCCCCCCTGCAACTCACAGCAGGGAACATGGGTATGACCAAAGACCACCACCTGAGCTCCTCTTTCCAAGCCATAATAGTAAATGTGGTTCAGAGTATGCTTAACCTTATGTTGATGCCCATGCAGAATACAGAAACGATAATCAGCCAGATCCAATACTTCTACCAATTTGCCTTTCCGGCCTGTATCACAATTGCCCCTGACTCCGGTAAAACCTATACCCAAGCCCTTGGCTAAATTCTTCCCATCGGTATAGAAATCCCCGGTATGAATCAAATAATCGGGGTTTAATCGCTCTAGCTGACATCTTACCCCATCTATCCGGCCATGGGTGTCACCAGTTATAGCGATCCGCATTTATAGCCCTCTTCTCTATGTTTTACCAAGCAGTATTCTTTCCAGGATGGGCCGGCATTTTTGTAGGGCCCGGGCCCGGTGGCTGATGGTATTCTTTATACTGGCTGGTAATTCTCCAAAACTCTCTTCATAGCCTGCCGGAACAAACAAGGGATCATAACCAAAGCCTCCCTGCCCCCTGGGAGCAAGGGCGATTTTCCCTTCACATATTCCGGACACACTTTCTATCTCTCCCAGCGGAGTGCTAATGGCTATTACACAAATGAACCTGGCAGTCCGACTGGCTGGGGAAATATTCTTCATCAAATCCAGCAGCTTTTTATTGTTCTCCTGGTCTGTGGCTTCCTCCCCGGCAAAACGGGCTGAATAGATCCCCGGTTGACCGTGAAGGGCATCAACTACCAGCCCCGAATCATCGGCCAGACAGGTATAGCTGCTTAAAGCCGCAGTTTCCCTGGCTTTTTTTACAGCATTCTCCTGGAAACTGGATCCATCTTCTATTATTTCCGGTATGAACTCAATATCTTCAAGGGTCAAAATCTTGATCCCGAGATGGTTTAATAATTCTTGCAGTTCAGCCTTTTTTTGGCTATTGCGGGTGGCCACCAAAAGTTCAAAAGCCATTCTATTCTCCTATTATATTTTTTTGCAAAGCAATAAGTTCTTCTATCCCTTTTTGAGCTAAGCGTAGCAGCTCGTCCAGGTCCTGACGACTGTAGGTCTTACCCTCTGCCGTTCCCTGTATTTCCACAAAATCTCCCTGGCCGGTCATAACCACATTCATATCCACTTCGGCGTTGGAATCTTCTAAGTAGTCTAAATCCAATAGCCTTTCCCCATCAACTATTCCCACACTAACTGCAGCCACATAGTCCTTCAAGGGTATTTCATCAATAATACCTTCCTCTTGGTATTTCTTTAAGGCCAGAGCCAGAGCCACGAAACTGCCGGTAATAGATGCAGTCCGGGTTCCACCATCGGCCTGAATCACATCGCAATCTATCCAAATAGTTCGCTCTCCCAGCTTTTCCAGGTCTACTATTGATCTTATTGACCTGCCGATCAATCTCTGAATCTCTGAAGTTCTCCCGCTGACTTTACCCCGGCTTGCCTCCCGAGTAGTCCTGGTATGGGTAGAAGAGGGCAAAAGGGAATACTCAGCGGTAACCCATCCCTTCCCGCTTCCTTTCTGAAAAGGTGGCACCTTCTCTTCCAGCATGGCGGAACACAATACCCTGGTATCTCCTGTTTGTATTAAAACTGACCCATCGGGGTTTTTTACAAAGCCAGGAATTAAAACCACCGGTCTCATATCTTCATTAGAACGATTGGGGTTTCTGCTCATATTACACTCCTATCTTTAGTTCCCTCTCCATAATCCATACTGCTACTAGCTTCCAGAGCTGCTACTTATATCATAAATGTTATGACCCTGGCAGTCTATGGCTACAATACAGGGAAAATCCTCAACCTCCATCTTTAACAAGGCCTCTGGCCCCAACTCGGGATAAGCAATAGTTTCTACCTTTTTAATTCTGCTGGCCAAGTAGGCCCCGGCTCCGCCCACCGCCGCCAGGTATACCGCTCCATGCTGTTTCATGGCCTTAATCACTTCCGGGCTACGGTTACCTTTGCCAATCATGGCCTTCAAGCCCCTTTCAATTAAAGGGGGAGCATAGGCGTCCATCCTGCCACTGGTAGTAGGACCGGCTGAGCCAATAACCCGGCCCGGAGGTGCCGGACAGGGACCCACATAGTATATTAGCTGTCCCTCTACATCAAAAGGAAGCTCCCGGCCCTGCTTGATATTATCTACCATATTCTTGTGCGCAGCATCCCGGGCTGCATAGATGGTTCCTTCCACCAACACTTCATCACCTGTTTTTAAACTGTATATATCTTCTCCATGCAGAGGAGCCCTTAACACTTTCATTTTTTTCTCCTTTTGATCTATAGCTCAATAGTGGCCCGGCGAGTACTATGGCAGCCTAAAACCACTGCTACCGGCAAACAGGCCATATGGGTAGGAAAGGTATTAATATTTACTCCCAGGGCGGTAGTATCCCCTCCCATACCCTGGGGGCCAATACCTAAGGCATTAATTCTGGCCAAGATTTCTTCTTCTAAAGCTGCTATATCCGGACAGTTAGGGGGTATATTAATAGGTCTCATCAAGGCCTGTTTGCCCAAATAGGCAGCATGATCCATGTTACCGCCAATACCTACCCCTACCACTAGAGGAGGACAGGCATTGGCTCCGGCGCTTCTAACTACCTGGAGGATAAAGTCTTTTACCCCTTCCATGCCCTGGGATGGTTTGAGCATAGCCAGCTGCCCCATGTTTTCGCTGCCGGCCCCTTTGGGCAGGACCGTGATTCTAAAATGGATTCCCTCTTCGATTCGGGTATTAATAATGGCCGGGGTATTGTCTCCGGTATTGATTCTGATGAAGGGATCCTTTACTATTGACTTTCTAAAATAGCCTTTCCCATATCCAGCTTTGACTCCAGCATTAACTGCTGCTTCCAGACTGCCCCCGGTAATAATCACTTCCTGCCCCAGTTCAATATGGACTGAAACCATACCTGTGTCCTGACATAAGGCCATTTTTTCTTTTTCGGCTATTGCCGCATTTTCCAAAATGATGTTTAAAAACATCCTCCCCCGGTTATTCTTCTCCTTTTCTGCTGCCAGCTGCAAGGCGGCCAGTATGTCATCAGGCAAGCGGGTATTGGCTTGTATTACTGCTATTTTCACCCTTTCACAAATATCCTCATAGCTCACGTAGCGCACTTTTTCACCTTCTCTTATAAAGTGGGACTGCCGGGCAGGCACCTAGCTAGACTTATGCAACCTTTTAACTTCCCTGACCATATCACCTAACAAGAATCGGCCAACCTTAAAAAAGGATTCATCATGGCCGCTGACATAAAACTCGCGCAAAGGTTCTTGGCCGCTGTGGTTGAGCAAATCATCCATAATTAACATTTCTCTTAGTTCCGCTATAGTTCCCAGAGAAGGATCAACCAGTTCTACCTTGGGCCCCACAAACTCTTTAATAGGCTGGGACAAAAATGGATAATGAGTACAACCCAAGACCAGACTATCTATTTTATCATCCAGTAAGGGAGCAACATACTCCCTCACGGCCTGATTAATCTCCTCTCCACTTAATACGCCGCTCTCAATCAGAGGCACGAATCGCTGACAGGCCCTTTCAAAAACCAGGCATTCCGGGTTGATGGCCTGGATGGCCCGGGTATAGGCCCTACTGTTAACCGTAGCTTGAGTGGCCAAAACCCCAATTCTATGGTTTTTGCTCATCTGAATGGCGGAAGATGATCCTGCTTTTACTACCCCTAACATAGGAAAAGGGTATTGCCCCTGAAGTTCAGGCAAAGTAAGTGAAGAATGAGTGCCACAGGCTACCACTACCGCTTTTACCCCTTTGGCTCCAAGAAAATTCAAAATATTAGTGGCATAGCTCATCAACTGTTCCTGGGTTTTACTTCCATAAGGCACATTGGCGGTATCACCAAAATATATAAAACTTTCCCCAGGTAACAGTTCCAGCAAAGACTTTACTACCGTAAGTCCTCCTACCCCAGAATCAAAAATGCCTATGGGGCTTTCTTTTCCCAATCATAACACCTCTTTTTTATGCAGCTATAGGTACCGAATTATAGAATACTGTTTTCTTAGTGAAAACCTTAATATAGGACTCACTAAATAATTTAACACTTTTGTTAGATATATTCTATATAAACTTGGCCTGGGCTATGCTTAGAAATAATCGGGGATTTAGCATAATTCAAATAAACTTGGCCCTGTCTATAGAGGCGCTGCCAGCGAATAGTTCAGTTCAATTATAGACAGATGGAGACCAATTAAGGATAGAAACGGTTTATGCTTGGTCCCATCGTTTGCTGCAGCCCGGAATTATCCTTTTCGTCGCTAGGGCTGACTAACGGCAGAACCAAGCATATGGTTTTGATTGCTTGGAATAAGCTGATTTATATTTTATTGCCTATTTCAATGGGCTGTGACAGATCCACATAACCTGCCATCTTATCGGCAGGCTGACCCTCAATCAAAAAACTTACCCTTTTAATAGTAGGAAATTGGCCCAGGGTACTCATTATGGAGTTAAGCAGTAGCTTTTCTTCCTGGGCATTTCTTATTTGCCTTACCTGTTCACTTAAGTCCAAAACACACCACCCATCCTCTTTGATATTAATATCCAGCAATTTACTGCCTTGGGGAAAAACCCCCTGGTAATCTTTATTATCAGGACCCTTTAGCAACTCCTGAATCGTTTGACGAGCGATTCCTTCAGTTTTTACTACCTGCCTGTTTTCAGATACCAGGCTTCCAGCTTCATCAGCAAAATAAAGAGAAACCACTACATATTCTTCCTTAGTATTCTGCTGCTCTTGATCTTCTGTCTGCTTGTCCAACAACAAATCCTCCAAACTGGTTCCCTGCTGCTCACTGCTGGCAGGTTCTGTTTCTGGAGCCAGACTCAACAGGTCTTTCCAAGCTTTTAAACTGCTCTCACCACTAAAAGTTGAACACCCTCCAGCAACTAAACAGATAGCAATTAGTATAAGGGCAAGTATAATCGCTATTTTCTTTTCCATATATTACCATTCCCCTTTCTCAGTTTCTTTACTAAGATACTAAGGTGATTTGAATTTTATGACAAAAAAGTGAAAAAGAAAAAAGAGCACCTAAGACCAGGTGCTCAACATGAAGGAGGAGTTATTTAAACAAGAATAATTACTGCGAAGATTTCTGTGACTATTGTAACCGCTCTAACTCTACTTAAAATTTTAGCCGAAATTCTCGAATATTGTCAATTGAATTAATTCGACATCATGCCAATTTATTGTCTGCAGTGCTTTGTTTCTCCATTCTTACTATGTTAAATTTCCGTATGTCAAAACCATTTTCGCCCAGCTTAGGCCAGTCCGCGTCTGGAATCCAGCATGGTTTTCTTTTCCGCTTTTACGATATTGATGAGGTTATCCTTATTCAAATCGTCCACCAGATAGACTACTCCTTCTGCTTTTTCAGCCAGCTTTTCTAGGTAAAATCGATGGGCTTCTACTCCAATGCAAATAAAGCGTATCTTCTCTTTGCTTATCAGGGTGGCAGCCTCCAGGGCATCGGCTTTCGCATCCAGAGTCCATAAGGGAATATTGGGTATACCATCGGTTATCAAAACCAGCATGGGATTACGAACTTTACTGTTCTTAATCAGATTGACTGCACTTACAATCCCATCTGCCATGGGAGTCAAGCCAGCAGGGTTTATGGTAGCCAGCCCCTGTTTTAACACCAGCTGTTTGCGGGTAAAGGGTACTACCACATTGCTTCCCCGTTCCTGGAAAGTAACCACTGCTACCTTCTCTTTTCCAGTTAATAAAAGGTGTTCCGCCAAAAAGCAGGCTGCCTGCCGTTTATCTCCAGCCATACTCCCGCTGGCATCGATTAATAAGCATATATCTACCGGCACATAACTCTTTTTCTCATAATAATGCAGGTCCTGTTTTTTTATGGAGAAATGATCGTCACCTCGCAGGTAACCGTTTTTTAAGGCCTGAATTACCGTTTCCGGTACAGCTAAGTCCCCTGACCAGTTCTGATCTGGATTATTGACGGTTTTATTGCGGTTGGTGTATTCAACCTTAGAAGTTTTACGGTCGATTTGACCCAGTTTCTTAAAGCGTCCCCCACCCCCTGAAGGCAACCTTCGGGTATTACGTCTAATTTCAGTTTCCAGTTCACACTTATGGTTTATTACAAATTCCTTGAGCTTTAATCCTTTACTGGTAAGAATCTTGCCAAAGGGAGTATCCTTCAATATACCCAGTTCTTCCAACTGCTCTATATCGTGTTCAATATCTCCCCATTTTTTCATCTGCTGCTGTATGCCTTTGCGCTTAAATATATTGGTGGAATAATTTTCCATAAACTCCTGTATCTCTTCTACTCCACCAAACTTCTCAGCCAGTTTGATAATTAGCTGGTTAACATTCTCCTTATCCGGCAAATGGCGGGCTTGTTGCCCCTTAAAGTGCTTCCAGGGTAGCTTAATGTATCCCGCATAACTATCCTGAGCCTGTTTCTCATTACCGTGAATGATGTTGCGTACCTTGGCCAGCTTAATTCCATTTTCCAAAATAACCTCTTCAACTATCTCGGCAATAATATAGACCAGATAATAGTCCTCCCGATCTAGTTGAGCCAGGATGTGGACATGGTCCCAACCTTCCTCGTAGTCCAGCAAAGGCTCAACCTCATCCTGCAGTAATTGATAAAGGGTCCCTCTCCCCTGATTGGTAGTGATATATATCTTGCTGGCATAAGCAATTACCATGTTAAAACGCTCATCTTCGGCATACTGAAGCTGAGGGTCCTTTTCTAAAAAATGGCTGTCTATAGCTGAAAATATGGCTCGGGCTATCTCCCTGGGATCAATTTTGCTTGGTCTATGATATACATCTATATGAACCACTCGGCCTTCCTCAACAAAATCCAGGAACACCTTGCCCGCATCACGGTTGACCAGGATTTTAAGCTGTCCCTTTATCCTTCTTTCCGGCATCCGGGCATGAAGCTTACAACTGGCTACTGTGCTTTCTCCCAGCCTGACACCCTGACCCTGACCAAAATACAGGTTTAGATAATTACCCACCGAAGCTGCTTTATCAACATTGGTACGTTCACCCAGCATCTATTTCACCACCTTTACCCATGAGTAGGGGTTAGATCCTTTTCGGTATTTACCAGCTCACTCCTGCTCATATCCTTTAATGCACGTGCGTTTTGCTGGAAATACTCCTCTCCTTCATCTCGCTTATTCTTTTTATTCTTAAAGCTTAAAATGCCTTCTCTGGAGCCCCGGCTCTCCACATCGTTGATCAGTTTGACTAGGGTATCTCCATCCACCCGATGTTTAAGGGCTAAAGGCAGTATCCGGGTAACATCGGCAATCATTACCTTATCCCGATTTTTTATCAAACTATGCAAAATAGCCCCTTGTTGCATGGCCTCAATGGCTCTTATACTCTCCAGATTGTGTTTGATGTAGAGGCGGGCAATAAAATTACGAAGAAAATCTGGCATATCAGTTTGACTGTACTGCTGGGCCCATTGGATTATCTCCTCCCGGTATTTATCGTTCTTGCTGTCATCATATACATTGTTGCCTTTTCTACTGGCATTACGTATCTTATGCTGATGTGAATTTTCCTGTAGCATATTAGCAAGAACATCAACCGAGTCCGGCCTTCCCATATAACATACCAAATCAAATCGGTCCGATAACTGTCTTCTTATTTCTTCCAGTGGTCCCGGATCCTCGTCTGGATTGGAGGCGGCCCATACTGATACACTAACCATTATATCCACTGTGGGCAAACCAGCCTCTTCAATCTGCAGATGCCCTGGTTTATTACCCATAACATCTAGAAGAATATCGGTAATCTCCGGGGAAGTATCCGCCAGGCGGTTTATTTCGTCTATGAATATTATGCCCCGATGGGCCTGAGGAATCAGTCCTGGCAAGAGCTGAGCAGCAGGATTTTTGTGATCTGTCAGCCGGGCTAGATCTATACTGCCTGCTACGGTACCTACCTTGGCTGAATGAGATATTTCTAAAAATGGCATCGGTATTTCTTCCGACCCCAGAGCTGCGATCTCTTCTGGGCTCAGATCCCGGTGCAGTGGACAATGAGGATTACCTGGGTCACAATTATAAATACAGCCCTTTATTCTAGTAATATTGGGCAAAATATCACGGCAACTTCTCATTATGGTGGTCTTACCCGTTCCCCGTAATCCTTCCGCATGGACATGTAACGGCTCACCAGCATAAGTAGATACCACAGACATTGTCACTAGCTCAAACAAAGGCTCATTCCCTTCGTATCGCTCAAGCATATAAAACGGTATCATTAGCATCACTCCGATCTTTTCTTGACCGTACAACACTTAAAAAGCCGAGTTCCCTAACTGTGATACATTGCACCCCTATATATCAATTTGGTATTTATTTTATCGTATTAATAAGAGCCGGTGAAAGTATTATCCGTTCAATATCCCGGCTGCAATGTAGATTTTTCCTCCTTTCCCCTTATAGTTCAACGTCCCCCTAGTATTACTTTAACTATAAATCATTTTGTGATTTATTTCTCTATTTTGGCAACACTTGGTTTCATATAAAGGATACTTTGTTGAAAAAATAACAATCTGCAGCCAATTTTACGGATTAATTAAAAACTAAGGCCAAAAACCAGGGCCAACCGCAAATAGTCCAGCCCCCACCACGTATACCACTGGATTTGTAACTATTCGCATATATTACCGGCAATTACCCTGATATTCCCTTATCTGGGGCAAAAGATTGATTATATTGCCGCTTTTAATGATTATTCGGTCAAATACCCATCCTATCCCTTAATAAACGAAGTTTGGAACGGCTCAGGGTGATGTCCCGATCGCAGGCCTCTAATCTGATTATGTAGGATCCTTCACCAAAATTCCTTATTTCATCAATATAATTTAAGTTTACCAAATAAGCCTGGTGAACCCGGAAGAAATAGGTGTCACTAAGACGTTTTTCCAGTTGATTGAGAGTAAAATTGGTAAGGAAGCCTCCTTTTCTAGTACAGATGAAGACTTTTTTGCCCTGGCTCTCGCAGACCATAATATCTTCAGGTTTAATCAGGGTCATTTTTCCCTTTTCCCTGATTGGCAACCTTTTTTGCAGCACTTCCTCCTCATTGTAGCGGGCTAGAATATGATCAATCCGATTTCTCAACCTTTGCTTAACCAGATCTTCTATATAATCCTGGTGGGCTATTCTAGCCTTCACCTTGTCGATAGTCTTTTCGAGCCGGCTCTGCTCAATGGGTTTTACTATGTAGTCCAAAGCACCCAGTTCAAATGCAGTCACCGCCATCTTGGTTTGAACGCTTACAAAGGCTATGGCCGGAGGCTCCTTCATATCCATGAGTTTAGCTGCTGTTTGAAGACCATCCATCTCCGGCATAGTAATATCCAGAAAAACAATATCTACTTTTTTCTCCTGGCAAATTATTAAGGCTTCTAAACCGTTTACTGCCTCTCCCACTATCTTTACATCTTTACCCTGTTCCAATAGATATCTTAAGACAATTCTCTCTTTATGATCATCATCAACTATCAACGCTCTTACTGGCATACCTTTACCCCCTACCAATACCCCTAATTTAAAATATACCTTCTCCCTTCAGATAATACAACTCATTTTGCCAGGCTTCATATCCTAAATGCTTTAAAAAGAAAGACTTATTTGGTAATCTTAATACTAAGATAGGAGGTCGACTTATGAGATATGAAGGAACTGTATACCGCCCCCCTAGTGAAGCCGGAAGTCTGCTGATTCAAGCCACTATAGGCTGTCCCCATAATAAATGCACCTTTTGTAAGATGTATAAAGATGAGAAATTCAAAATCCGCCCGGTACAGGATATTAAAGAAGATTTACTGGCGGCCCGTAACTACTATGGAGAATTGATTGAATCTCTCTTCTTCCCAGATGGCAATACCATATTAATGAGAACTGATCAGTTGGTGGAAATATTTGAGTATGCCTCAGAATTATTTCCCCACCTGAGTCGCATAACGGTATATGGCTCTTCCCGTTTCGTAAACCGGAAAAGTTCGGATGATTTAAAGCGTCTTTATAAGGCCGGCTTGCGCCGGGTTCATACTGGTATGGAAAGCGGCGATGATGTTACCTTAGCCCGAGTATGCAAAGGCACTACCTCCGGGGAGATTATCTCGGCGGGTAAGAAACTCAAAGAGGCTGGTATAGAGGTTAGCGAATACTATCTTACTGGAGTAGGGGGGCTGGAAAGAAGCAGGGAACACGCCATTAACAGCGCTAAAACCCTCAATCAGTTTAGCCCCAATTTTATTCGTATCAGAACCCTGGTTCCATATCCGGGCACTCCCTTATATGAAGAATGGGAAAATGGCTCTTTTCAGCTTTTAACTGCCCATCAGGCTCTGCAGGAAATCAGATTGTTAATCGAAAACCTGGAATGTGAGAACACTATGCTATTATCTGACCATATAGCCAACTATGCCAATGTTAATGGACTGATTCCCCGGGATAAAAAGCTAATGTTGAAGCAATTGGATGATCTATTGACCTATCCAGCCAGTTGTTTTAGACCCCCTCATATTTCCCGTCTGTAAATCAACATTATAATAGGACCAGAATAAGCATCTGGTATAATTTGCTCCATCAATAAGGCTCCATCACGATGTAACCTTTAGCATATGAGCAAACCCGTTTTTTAAAGGCATTTCTTTACCATTAAAAAACGGGCTTATTTACAAGAGCTTTATGTAGCACATCTGCCCACCAGCATTATGCCTGGTGCCAACAAGTAGCTGTAGGCCGCTTTAAGCCCTAACCATCAAGACTAGACCAATTCATCCAAATAAGACCGGGCCTAGGATTAATGCTGGGTAACCCAATTATTTTGTAATTTAGAAGTGCCGGGGATAATTTTATACCCCCGGCACTTTATTATCTTACCTTGAGCCAGGTCTTAATTGATATCCATGGCTATGGGTGGCACTATATACACTTCATCTCCCCGAAAGTCAAAATAATCGCTCAACTTCCAGTAAACTCCCCGGCTCAACCTGGTATCAGCCGGCCAACGGAAGCTTATATAGGGCACATCCCCTTTAAAATATAGTTTATGCTCTCCTTCTAGCCTCATTTCCTGTAGATCATGAAAAACCAACTTAATGCTGCCGTCCCCTTCCTCTACATAACCACTAGCTAGGAATGGTACATCTTCCACGGTAATTGGGTTCATGTCATCACCCAGTTTAATACAATAACTGCCATCATCATCTCTTTCGATATGTGCTGCCAGTATATTTAGAATGTTGCGCCGAAACATCTCTGCATTGCCAAAATACCATTTCCCGCTCTTACTAATAATAATCTCGGTTAGATTCAAGCCTCTTCCCCCCTAGTAAAACTCTAAACCAAGCTGGAGATGCTCCTGCTATTGGCTTCCAAATCAGTAATTATATAGTTCCTGGTCATCACCCTGCTTGTTTTACTCTGACCCAGATTAAGCTGGGCATTCCCAGACTTCTATTCCAGTCATTATTCCCCAGGTGCTTTCCCAATTTCCCTTTCCTGTATATTTTATTCGTAAGCAGGCTGGATTGCAAGTCACAGCTCCTGACCCCAGCTAGAGGAAGGCTGAAAATAAAAACCTTCTATAAGAGTGCAGCTTCTTTCAGCTTTTTTTGGGCGTTAAAGTAAATCTCTTCAATTTCTTTATCACTTATCTCATGGTTACCCATCTTGAGTCCGGCCAGAGTAAACCCATGCTTGGCCCCCAGATATCTCATATATTCAACAGTTTCCAGGGGCATTTTGCTGCCAATGCTGTAATCATTATAATCGCCTTCCAAAGCCAGTAAAATAGTCTCGGAAAGGCAAGCTACATTTACTCCATCTCGATATCCCAGGTTAGGCCCGAAGGAAATAGGATCTGGATACTGAACCAGACCACCTTCCAGGATTAAAACATCATTTCTTTTCTGATAACATTCGGGAGCTACATCGGCCGGGCGAGCCACATCACAAACCACTGCACCCGGTCTCAGGTCTTCTGGATAAACCAGGAATTCTGGTGAGTTACTGGCTGCAATGATCATGCTGCAATGGGGTAAAGTTGCCTTTATGTCCAGGCTGCTCTTCAGGGGCTCCGATATCTTCAGGTACTTGCATATTTTTTCTACCAAACCCGGATTAACGGTTGGCTCATCTAACAAAGCCTTAGCATATTCTGCCCCTTCCTGGGTATCTAGGGCCTTCAGAGCTTTTAGGGTTTGGTCTATCCAGCCGCTTAAGCCCCCTAACTCACCCTCTTGATATCTTGATACAGCTCTTCGATACATATCCCGCAATAATGAAGCCAGGCGATTTTTACTGCTGGTTACATGATCAGGGTTGCCTAGAACCACTATATTGGCTATTCTTTCCGCCAATAACAGGGCACAGGCCCGACCAATAGAACCGGTAGCACCCAACACCGCCCCTGGTGCGGTAGCCAGGTCAATATGCATTTTCTGTGCTCCTAAAACCAAAGCTTCCATAGCCATTAAAACAGTAAAACTGTTTCCACTGGTTATAGCCGTGCCCCGGCCCTGGGCTGCCCGACCACCTCGGGTAACCACCGAGCTCAAGGCCCCAAGTCCAACGATATTGGCTCCCAGGCTTCGGCCCATATCAACTGCTTGCTTAATAACTTCAGCCGTTTCTTCCCGCGGTAAGGCCATAATTTCCCGGGCTCCAAAAGGTACGCCAATCAACCAACCTTCAGCCAGAGTTCCATCCAGGGATCTAATAGCCGGCATATAACACACCAGTCCCGCTTCCCTGGTTTTACTCTGCCATTCCATTAATTGGTATATTTCATCCCGACTATAGGTGGCAAAAGAGGGGTTGTTTAATACCACATCCTCAGGAGCGGCATAATGAATAATAAATGCGAATCTCTCAGTTGGCCTTGCTCCAGCATCCAGCGATGAAGCTTTTATTTTTCTGCTTACCCCTCTATAATCAATAATTTCCCGTGGTTTTTCATAATCTCCGATCAGATGACGATAAAGCTTGGAATAATCCCGGTAATATAGTATCTTAAATACCACCTCCAAGGCCTCAACGGTCCGGTCTATTTCTTCATAGCTAATAGTAAGAGTTGGTTCCAATCTAAGGGTCATAGAACTGTTTAAATAAGGAGCCAGCCGAATATTATAAATATTCAGCAGGAAACCGGCTATAAGAGCGGTAAAGCCTTCGCAATCCGCTAAGTAGCTCATATCAAAAGACCCGCAGTCCGTAAGCTCATTAATCTCAACTCCCACCATCAACCCACTGCCGCGTATATCCTTAATAACTCCAGGATACCGGGCATCTATGTCCCGTAACCTTTGCAAAAGGTATTGCCCTTTAGCTTCCACTTCTCTGATCAATTCCCGGTTGTTCTGTTCCAACCTCTCCAATACAGCTATTCCTACCGCACAGCTAACCTGGTTGTTAGCAAAAGTAGAACTGTGCAGCATACCAAACTCATCATTCCAGACCCGGGGGGAGCTTATACAAACCCCCATGGGCAGGAGGCCTCCGCCCAATGCCTTGGCCAACAGCATTATATCCGGTTCAATACCTTCATGGTCACAGGCAAACAGCTTTCCGGTACGACCCAGTCCGGTTTGAATCTCATCAACTATGAATATAACCCCATACTTATGGCAGAGTTCCTGGGCTCCCTTTAAATAACCTCTTTGGGCAGTTATAATTCCCCCCTCGCCCTGCACTGGTTCAACAATGAAGGCAGCAGTGTTTTCTGCCTGCTCTTCTAATACCTTTTCCAGAGCCAGCAGATCGTTAAAAGGAATTTTAACAAAACCCGGAGCAGGAGCCCGGAAGGGATCCTGGTAAGATACCTTACCGGTAGCGGATAAAGATCCTAAGGTCTTGCCATGAAAACTGTTCCAAGTAGAAATGATTAATTCCTTGCCGGTAGTAGAACGGGCTAGTTTAATAGCCGCCTCTACTGCTTCGGTGCCACTCTGACAGAAAGTGCAGTAAGATAGGTCCCCCGGACAGCATTCTGCCAGCAAGTTGGCCAGCTTTAGTGCTTCTCCCGGTATAGAAGGCTGCACCAGACTGGGAAGGCTTCTTTTGCGGACATCTTCCAAACGGTCCCAGATAAAATCAGGATTGTATCCAAAAGGCACCGCACCATACTGGGCAATAAAGTCCAGGTATTGTATGCCTTCATCATCAATCAGATAACTACCTCGTCCAAAGGTATAGTTCTTATCCAGACGGAAAGTTTCTAAAACATCTTTTAATGTAGGATTAAGCAACTCCCTGTGCATAACAGGCAAAGATATTCCTCCTTTATGTGCACATTATTGTGCATTATAACCAGCTATATATATTTTATAGATAATATCTCTGCTGTCAAATCTTATTGAATTCTGGCCAGGGCTAGTACATAATTCAGGGGTTGGTAGGCAATAGTATTATTAAATAGCGAAAAGGAGGAAGTACATTATGGACGAGGAACGCAAGCGGAATGAAGGCGACGGTCAGATGGCTACCAAGGAAGGATATGATCTGGGAACCTTTGATTTCCTTAAGACCGGATGGTGGGTATGGCATATTATTGCCATTCTAGGGGTATTTTATCTCGGATATATTTTCGGTGGTTCAATTTTCTAATCAAGCCATAAGGTGGGGCCAGACCCCTACATAAAAAGGCGGTTCAGATTGGGAGTAATAGTCTTGCTGTTTGGGGAAGGAATTGGGGGCTGGTAAAGGCTAGCAATAGGGTAAATCATGGTTCTGGTTCTATTTGAGCGAAAGCCTAAAAACGCCCTTTACGCCCAAAGGCAGACAGCAAATCTGCTGCCTGCCTTTACCACAGTCAGTTCATGTCCCTATGCCCAGGGCTTAGGTTAATCCTATTTAACTAAATATTGGTATACCTACCACTCCTGGGGCAGCTGCTTCAGCTGAGCCAGAGTAAATACCGGGCCATCCAG
>CAZPSR010000013.1:0-20393 GCA_964589135.1 uncultured Syntrophomonas sp. | reverse complement strand
GCAGCTCACCCGAGTAAAAGCAGATTCGATGGCAGAGGGTCTGGCCCGAGGTGAATTGCCGGAAAATCATGTAATAAGAAACTATCTTGCTGCATTAAAAGGGACTGGAGAAATTGTAGGGAAGGAGGGCTGATAAATGGCTAACAAGGACGATGTTATTGAGGTCGAGGGAAAAGTAATAGAACCGCTGCCAAATGCCATGTTCAGGGTGGAGCTGGAAAACGGCCATAAGGTCCTCGCCCATATATCCGGTAAAATGCGGATGAACTTTATAAGAATACTACCCGGTGATCGGGTAATGATAGAATTGTCACCATATGATCTCAACCGTGGCAGAATAGTATACCGTTTCAAATAAGACCCGGTAAGTCAATTAAGGAGGTAAATAAATTGAAGGTAAAACCCTCAGTTAAACCCATGTGTGAGAAATGTAAAATAATAAAAAGACATGGAAAAGTAATGGTAATATGTCAAAATCCCAAACACAAACAAGTTCAGGGCTGATTAACGGGAGGTGAAGAAAAATGGCAAGAATAGCAGGGGTTGATTTACCCAGGGATAAACGGATAGAAATTTCATTAACATATATCTACGGCCTGGGCAGGTCCGCAGCTCGGGAAATACTGGCAAAAACCGGTATAAATCCGGATACTAGAGTGAAAGATCTAACAGAGGAAGAAGTAAGCAAATTAAGAGAGATTATAGAGAAAGAATATCAGGTTGAAGGAGATCTGCGCCGGCAGATCAGTATGGATATCAAGCGACTAATGGATTTAGGCTGCTATAGAGGTTTGCGGCATCGTCGGGGTCTACCCGTACGCGGTCAAAAAACTAAAACTAATGCTCGTACCAGGAAAGGACCCAAACGTACTGCCGGGGGAAGGAAGAAATAGCATATTAAGGAGGACAAATGAGTGGCACGAAGAACTTCCACAAGAGTTAAAAGGCGCGAAAAAAAGAATATTGAATCCGGAATCGCGCATATAAAGTCTACTTTTAATAACACCATGATTTCTATTACCGATAAAAAAGGCAATGCTATATCCTGGGCCAGTGCAGGGACTGCAGGGTTTAAGGGATCTAGAAAGAGTACTCCTTATGCAGCACAGCAAGCTGCAGAAAGCGCAGCCCGGGCTGCTATGGAGCATGGTTTAAAAGAAGTTGAATGTTATGTAAAAGGTCCGGGTGCAGGCCGGGAGGCAGCTATCCGCTCATTACAAGCGGCAGGGCTGGAAGTCAGTGTGATTAAAGATGTCACACCTATTCCGCACAATGGATGTAGACCGCCCAAAAGAAGAAGGGTTTAAGGAGGTAAAAAGATAAGTGGGAAGATATACTGATTCGGTCTGCCGCCAGTGCCGAAGAGAAGGCGAAAAACTTTTCCTCAAGGGAGACCGCTGTTATTCAGAAAAATGTGCAGTAGAAAGAAAACCAAATCCCCCTGGGGCCAGTGCCCGCAGACGCAGACAAAAGCAGAGCGAGTATGGGCTGCAGCTGAGAGAAAAACAAAAAACCCGTAAAATATATGGAGTAATGGAAAAACAATTCCGCAACTATTTCGGAAAGGCAGATAGACAGCAAGGCATAACCGGTACTAATCTCTTGGTTTTACTGGAGAGAAGGTTGGATAATATAGTCTATCGCCTGGGTTTTGCCTCCTCTCGGGCTGAAGCCCGTCAGTTGGTTAATCACGGCCATTTTACCATTAATGGCAAGAAAGCCACTATCCCATCTATGTTAGTTAGAGTGGGGGATATAATCCAGGTTAAGGAAGGCAGCAAGGACTCTAATAAATTTCAGGAAATTAAAGATCAGGCTACTTACAAAACCCCGCCCGAGTGGCTTAGTGTTGATGTAGAAAACCTGTCCGGCAGTGTACTGGCCTATCCGCTTAGAGAACAAATAGATACTACTGTCAATGAACAGTTAATTATAGAATTGTACTCTAGATAACACCTCTAAAAATAAGGAGAGGAAAAACCTATGCTAGAGATGGAAAAACCTCGGATTGAGTGTGTTGAAAAAGATGTAGAAAAAAACTATGGCAAGTTTGTTATTGAGCCATTGGAGCGTGGATATGGAACCACTTTGGGGAATTCTCTGCGCCGGGTTCTATTGTCGTCCTTGCCTGGGGCTGCAGTTACTTCAGTAAAAATAGACGGAGTGTTGCATGAGTTCTCTACTATTCCCAATGTAGTAGAAGATACCACTGAGATGATACTCAATATCAAAAGAATGGTATTGAAGTACGAGGGCAATGAACGCAAGTTGATTCGTATATCCCAGCAGGGTAAAAAGGAAGTCAAAGCTGGAGACATAGAACAGGATGCCGAAGTAGAAGTACTTAATCCCGACTTGCATATAGCTTCCCTGGATCAGGGAGGCAGGTTGGAAATGGAAATGAGCGTAGAGCGGGGCCGGGGTTATGTAACGGCTGACCAGCAACTCATAAAAAACGAAGAAATAGTGGGATTGGTCCCCATTGATTCCATATTTACCCCGGTTAATCGGGTCAACTACACTATCGACAATGCTCGAGTGGGAAAAAGAACTGACTATGACAGCCTTACCCTGGAAGTGTGGACAAATGGCAGCATTAGTCCAGAAGAGGCTATTAGCTTATCTGCTCAAATACTTATTGAGTACTTAAAACTCTTTACTCAGATTGATGATACTTATGCTGAAGTTGAAATACTGGTGGAAAAAGAGGAAGAGAAGAAAGATAAGGTTTTGGAAATGTCCATTGAAGAATTGGAATTGTCAGTTCGAGCTTCTAATGGCTTGAAGCGGGCCAATATCAATACAGTAGGAGATTTGATTGAGAAGACCCGGGAAGAAATGAGCAAAATAAGAAACCTGGGACAGAAATCCCTGGAAGAAATCGAGCGAAAACTTAAAGAGCTGGAGCTCGGCTTTAAGAAACCTGAAGATTAGAAAGGAGGAGACCTTTGGTGAGTTATCGTAGATTTGGTCTCTTAAGCAGTCATAGAAGGTCTATGTTAAGAAATTCAGTTACTTCTTTATTGGAAAAAGAAAAAATAACCATAACCGAAACCAGAGCCAAAGATATCAGCCGCATTGCCGAAAAAATGATTACTCTGGGCAAAAGAGGCGACCTACATGCCAGAAGACAGGTGAACTCCTACGTTATGACCGACGCCGTGGTGCATAAATTATTCACCGACCTGGCTCCGCGCTTTAACGACCGGCAGGGGGGCTATACCCGGATGATCAAAGCTGGTTATCGTAAAGGTGATGGCGCTCCTATGGTAATATTGGAACTGGTGGATTAAAGCTTAAAGCATGTAATACGAGCCAGAGTTGATAATGCTCTAAAACTATTATCCAGGGAGGATCTTGCTAAATATCCTCCTTATCTTTTGTCTGGCGGAAAAAGCAAAAAGTGGGGATAGCAGGTCTGCTGGCCATGCAGCCTGCCTATTTGGTATTGGATGAAACCCACTTCCATGTTGGACGAGATAGGCAAACAGGAGGATATCAGGCCTTGCATCACTTGCATAAGGAAGCAGGTTCTTCTCTTATATTGATAACGCAGGAATTAGAAGCTGCTCTAATGGCAGACCGCATATTAATTCTGGTAGCTAGCATTATCCTGGCAGGTAGCTGATGGCTCTGAATCGTAGGATCGCTGCTAGAGGAATCGGGAGGAAAAATGAAGAGAATTAAAGCCATTTTGGAATACGATGGCAAGGGCTATCATGGTTTCCAAATCCAAAAAAATGCATTTACTATACAGGAGGCTATCGAGAGCAGCATAGAAAGACTGATCGGACACAGGGTACCTATAATAGCTGCGGGTAGAACCGATGCTGGAGTACATGCCCTGGGTCAGGTTATTGCCTTTGATACTGATTCCAGTATACCTGAGGATAAATGGCCGTTTGCTCTTAATAGCATACTTCCTGCGGATATCCGGTTAATATCCAGTTGCCAGGCCCAAGCGGACTTTCATCCCCGTTTCCAGGCGGTTGATAAGAAATATATCTACTATATCTATCGTCGGCAACGGGGCCGAGTGTTTTACAGCCCCTACGCCTATTGCAACCTGGAAAAGCTGGATATAGAAGCAATGCAGCAGGCTTGTAAAATCTTGTTGGGACGACAGAACTATAAATCCTTTTGTGCGAGTGGCTCAAAGGTGAAGACCTTTGAGCGTCATATCAAGGAATGCCAAGTAAGCCAGAACGCTTCTTTTATCAAATTGGAAATTAGGGCTGACGGATTTTTATATTATATGGTAAGAATAATAGTGGGCACCTTGCTGGAAGTGGGACGATTATGCATCAAGCCGGAGCAGATAAAGGAGATAATTCAGGCTCAGGATCGGAGCCAGGCCGGGCCTACCGCTCCCCCGCAGGGTTTGTACTTACATTCGGTCAACTATGGGTAAACAAGGGAAGTTTTTCTGCGCTAACAGCAGGGCCAGCCTGATCTTTACTCCCGACCTCAGTTGGCTTAGGTTTAGTCTAGGGCAGCTAAATTATGGTCCTGTAAGGGTCTCCTCAGCCTTACTGAGTGCAACGAAACATATTGTAGGGTCGGTCTTTGACCGACCGTTTCCAGGCCTTACTGATCGCAGCAAACTAGAACTGAATAGGGAACATTTGCTCCTATGAAGCATAAGATTAGCTGTAGTGCATAAGTTAATTAAAAAGTCCGTAGAAATAGCCTTAATTTCTTGACAATCATCTAATAAGTTAGCTATCATTTAAAGGTAGTCTAGCTATTTTCTCTGGTTTCTGCCCCGTTGCCAGATGATGAAATAAGGCTATTAAGATGGACCATAGTTGAGTATATACAGGAGGGAACAACGTGAAAACATACATGGCCAAAGCTGCGGAAGTAGAACGCAAATGGTATGTAATAGACGCCAGTGGTCAAGCCCTGGGAAGATTGAGTTCAGAAGTAGCCTCGATATTAAGAGGGAAACACAAAGCTGATTATACTCCACATGTGGACACTGGTGATTATGTAATAGTTATAAACGCTGCACAGATAAAGCTTACCGGTGATAAGTTAAATCAGAAAATGTTCCGCCATCATACCGGCTATCCGGGAGGCTTAAAAGAAATGGATTATAAGACCTTGCTGCAAAAAAAACCGGAAAAAGCCATAGAAGCAGCAGTTAAAGGAATGCTTCCACATAATCGGCTGGGCAATAGAATGTACAAAAAGCTCAAAGTATATCGGGGAAGCGAACATCCCCATCAGGCGCAAAAACCTGAAGTCAGACAGCTCAGAGGTTAAGGAGGATTAGAAATGGAAAAGGTTCAATATTGGGGAACTGGTAGGAGAAAAAAAGCAGTGGCCAGAGTAAGGTTAGTTCCCGGTGATGGCCAAATTACCATTAATGATCGGGAATTTGGGATATTTTTTCCCAATAAGACCAGCCGCTTAATAGTAGAGCAACCTCTTGGAATAACCGATACGGCAGGAAGATATGATATAACCTGCCGGGTGCATGGCGGTGGCGTAAATGGCCAAGCTGGAGCCATTCAGTTAGGAATTGCCCGGGCCCTGTTAAAAGCTAACCCGGAACTGAAATCCACCCTGCGTCGGGCTGGTTTTCTCACTCGGGATCCGCGCATGAAAGAAAGAAAGAAATACGGACTGCATAAAGCCAGAAAAGCTCCACAATATTCCAAACGTTAAAATACCGAACTTAAGGAGAGTCAAGGACCAAGTCTTTGGCTCTTTTTTATTCTCGGGAGCCCGGCCTGGACTCATTAATAATAGGAAAAGAGTTGGCATATATAAGAATCAACAGAATTACAGGCGGGGGGCGGAAAGCTTAATGAGCAGGTGGGTGGTAGTAAAGCCAGGTCGATGGTTTAAATACCGTACCTTGATTATCCTCCTGGCCGGATTATGCATAATAGCAGCTAGGGGAGTAGATACTGGAGAAAAAGAGGTTATATCCTATGGATTAGCCAACAAGATAATAGTAGTAGATGCGGGTCACGGAGGTGCTGACCCCGGAGCAGTACGGGGCAGCTACCTGGAAAAGGACATTACCCTGCCAGTTAGCCAAAAGCTGGCCGACTATTTGAGTCAGGCCGGAGCATTGGTGATTATGATAAGGGAGGATGATCGGGATTTGGCCCCAGATCAACGGAGCTCCCTGGCCCAAAAAAAACGAGCCGATTTAAAACAGCGGGTTAATATAGCCAACCAATCGGGGGCTCATCTTTATGTCAGTATTCATGTTAATGCCGATCCCAGCTCTAGGTGGTCGGGAGCCCAGACTTTTTATCATGCTAAGAGTGAGCGGAGCAAGGTAACCGCAGTATTAATCCAGGAAGAAATGACCCGGCTGCTGAAAAATACCCAGCGCAAGGCTAAAGTCGGTACTTATTATATTTTGAGCCAAACCCAGATGCCTTCGGTAATAGTTGAAATAGGCTTTATATCCAATCCCCAAGAAGCCCGGAATTTAGTGGATGAAGATTACCAGACCCAAGTGGCCTATGCCATTTTCTCAGGTATTGCCAAGGCTCAGATTCAAGACTATGATGAGGATATACAGGATTACCCAGGTTATTAATGCATTAGTTCTATTTCCCAGAGAAAACCTGGGGTTAACCAGCCAGCAAATGCTTGTTTCTATCCGCTTGGCTTATTCAGTTGAATAGGCCTGAATCCATATAGGGGGTAAATGGAATTGTAGTCCTGTGGGCTTCCTTGAAAAAGGTGAGCCTAGCGAAGATGATGGCAGGTCCCCATTGAGGGCTAATAGTTGGGACTAGCCTAAATAACCATTGCTAGATCAGTGCACAAAGGCATTGGAAATAATTACAAGAAGGAGGGTACCAATGATTGTCTATACCGCCCTTGCCCCTCATCCACCGGTAATTATCCCTGAAGTGGGGGGCGAAAGAGTAAGTGGAGTGGAGTCTACGGTACAGGGAATGAAGGATCTAGCCCGGGAACTGTCCGCTACCGCTCCTGAAACCCTAGTGGTTATTACCCCACATGGCAACGTATTTGCGGATTGTATAAGCTGTTTGGGTGAAGATGTTCTATATGGTGATTTTAAGGCTTTTGGCAGTCAGTCAGCAGGATATAGCTATAAAAATGACCGGGAGTTACTGGTGGAGATAGCCAAAAGGACTACCGCAGCCGGCATTGATTTTATCAGCGTTGACCATAATTGTGCCCTTAATAATCAGTTACAGGTTAAGCTGGATCATGGGGTTTTGGTCCCCACCCACTATCTGGCCGCAGAATTGCCCTACCCGGTGCAGTTGTTAGCGGTGAGTATTGGCTTTCTATCCAACCTGGAATTATATTTCCTGGGTAAAATGATTCAGGAGGCGGCCTTGGCTTTAGGCCGCAGAGTGGCAGTAATAGCTTCCGGTGATATGTCTCATCGCTTAAAAGATGATGGCCCTTATGATTATCATCCTCAGGGAGGGGCTTATGATTTAAAAATGAAAGGATTACTGGAGTCTAAATACGTGAAGGTGATACTCAACATTCCTTCCCCTTTGCTGGAGGTGGCCGGTGAATGCGCTTATCGCTCTATAGTAATTATGTTGGGGACTCTGGATGGATTGGATTTTAAAAGCCGGATATTTTCTTATGAAGGTCCATTTGGAGTAGGGTACTTGATAGCAGGGTTCCAGCCCGGGCAGGCTGCCCCCTCTTTATGGGAGGAGCTTAAACAGGAAGCTGGTCAGGAGTTGGAAAAGCGGCGTAGAGCAGAAAGTGAACCGGTTCAATGGGCCCGAATGGTGGTGGAGAATTATATTGCGGAGGGGCAGATACCTGATTTACCTCCGGAATTAGCCAGCCTGAACCAGCAAAAAGCCGGGGTGTTTGTTTCTTTGAAAAAGAATAAGCAGCTGAGAGGATGTATTGGAACCATATCACCAGTATATGGGAGTCTGGCTCAGGAGATAGCAGCTAATGCTATTAGTTCGGCCACTCGGGATACCAGGTTTTTCCCGGTGGAAAAGAAGGAACTGGAGCAATTAAGCTATTCGGTAGATATTTTAGGAAATGCTGAAGAATGCAGCCGGGAAGACTTAGACCCCTCTAAGTATGGGGTTATTGTCAGCAGCAGGGGCAAGCGCGGATTATTGTTGCCAGACCTGGAGGGAGTAGATACCGTAGAACAGCAATTGCAGATAGCCCTGGAAAAAGGCGGGATACATCCGGGTGAAAAATATAAAATAGAGCGCTTTGAAGTAAAGCGCTATCGCTAGGGACCTAAGCAGTAGATAAGGTGTTCAGTTCGGGATTTAGATAACTTGGTAGATATGGGGCAGGATACACGGGTATCGGCTGATTAGCTATGGTGGCTATAAAGATTTACAGCTGATATTCCTATCCCAGCTGCGGTTAAGTGTCGGTGGATCTCAGTTAATTGGGCTGGGCAATTATACCAAGTTAGACTCGAACCTGCCAGGTCTTAGAGGAGGTTAGATTCTATGTTAAAAGAAGCCCGGTTTTATGAAAGCTGGGACGACGGTCGGGTAAAATGTTGGCTATGTCCCCATCACTGCTTGATCAAACCGGGTCAGCAGGGATTATGCCGCAGCCGGATCAATGAAAATGGTAAGCTGATAGCCCTTAACTATGCTGAAGTTGCTTCCCTGGCCCTGGATCCCATAGAAAAAAAACCCTTGTATCATTTCTATCCCGGCCAAACTATATTGTCAGCAGGTACCTTCGGCTGCAATCTTTCTTGCGGCTTTTGTCAAAACCATATTCTGGCCCATGGCCAGCCGGATACCCGGATAATAGAACCCCGGCAACTGGCAGATCTGGCCTGGAACAGCCGCCAATACCATTCCATAGGAGTTGCTTTTACCTATAATGAACCCTTAATCTGGTATGAATATATCTTGGAAACCGCCAGGTTCCTTAAGGAAAGGGATCTTAAAGTAGTGCTGGTGAGCAATGGCTACATTGAGGATGAACCTTTGCAATGTTTGCTGCCCTACCTTGATGCGATGAATATTGATGTAAAAGCCTTTAATGATAATTTCTATAAAAAACAATGCCGGGGCAGCCTCAAGCAGGTGATGAACACGGTGGAACAGGGGGCTTCCCGCTGTCACGTGGAGATTACCAGCTTAATTATCCCAGAAGAAAATGATGAGTTGAACGAGATCAAGGAGCTCGTCAAGTGGCTGGCTGGGATTAACCCTTTTATCCCCCTGCATCTCTCCCGCTATCATCCGGCTTACAAGTTTAAGCGGGAGGCCACCCCTGCCCACACCTTGGAACAAGCCAGGCAGGTGGCCCGAGAATACCTAAAAAACGTATTCATAGGCAACCTGCCCGGACCGGACAATAACAGCTATTGTCCAGAGTGTGAATCCCTGCTGATTAAGCGGGACGGCTATTATACTCAAATAGTAGGATTAGAGCAAGGAAGCTGTAAGAACTGCGATCAAACAACTCCATATCTCGTGACCTAGTCAAAACCCGGGACGGTTCTGACTGTCAATTTCTGTATCCATTGTTCTATTGTTTATTTGGGTGTTTCAGATGATACTGTAGATCTGCCTAAAAGAGTAAAAGCCTTAACCCAAGAATTGGTTCAGCTACTTCGGGAAAACCATTTGTTGGAGGGCAGCCTCCTTTGCAATATTTAGGATTCTCACCAGCATATACTGGTTGGGGAATCAAGGTAGATAGTTATTAAACCGGGAACGGATCGTCAACACTTTTCTGGACAATTTGTTAAGCAAGTGTTTGTAACTGGCGTTACTGCCACTGAAAAAGTCTCTTAAATATGTCATGCTAAGCCTAAGCGAAGCATCCTGTAACTGTATAAACACCTTATAATACGCTATTCTTGATAAGATCCTTCGTTGCCTGCGGCTCCTCTGGAGGACAAAACAGGTACTTTTTCAGTGGTCTGGACAGTTCCAGTGGCCGCTTACCTATTATATTAATAAGGAGGAAAGGTTTGACAGTTTGAGCATAGATTTCTTAGCATAATATAAATCAAGGGGAGAGCAAGATTCTGCTCTCCCCCTGGTATATGAAAGCTACCAGAGTAAATCTGGTAAGCTATTCACAAGCTGTGCTTATAGCATACCCATAATTCAGGATATGAATACATAGCAGGAGATGTTACAATCGCCTGGCTTTTTTTCACGTTTG
Source organism: uncultured Syntrophomonas sp. (assembly GCA_964589135.1). Classification (GTDB taxonomy): domain Bacteria; phylum Bacillota; class Syntrophomonadia; order Syntrophomonadales; family Syntrophomonadaceae; genus JAAYJK01. The sequence goes on along the minus strand of CAZPSR010000013.1, from coordinate 10,253 downwards.
ACAGGGGGAAAGGTGGGACTGGTTCCTTATCCCCGCATCCCACCTCCCCCACGAGATAATATCATTTGACTATCTCAATAGATATTCTATATATTTTAAATAGTCGGGAAAAATAATGAAAAAGCATTTACGAGATTCAAGGTGAAAGAATATTAGGCTTTGGGCCGTCTATATGCGGGTTTGTTTGTTATTAGCAGAAAGAGGGTAAAAAATGAATTTTATCAAAATGCACGGCCTGGGTAATGATTTTATTATGGTGGAGGCGGCCTCATTCCAGGAAGCGCAGGGGTTTCAGACCTATGCCCGGCAGCTTTGTGATCGAAACCGGGGTATCGGAGCTGATGGCTTGATTGTGCTGGGGCCTGATCAGGAAGCAGATGTTTTTATGCGCATTTACAATTCGGATGGCTCTGAGGCCCAGATGTGCGGCAATGGGATTAGGTGTGTGGCTTTATATGCCCGCCGCTATGGTTTGGTAGATAAAGACCGTTTACAGGTGCGAACGCTGGCCGGTGTTCGGTGCCCTCAGATATTTGGCCAGGATGGACAGGAGATGGTTCGGGTAGACATGGGTGAACCCGAATTGGCAGCAAGCCGCATACCTATAATCGGCAGCGATAGCATTATAGGCCTTAGTTTATCCGCGGCCGGGCAAGAATTTGTGATTACTGCTGTTTCCATGGGTAATCCCCACTGTATTATTTTCCGTAATGACCTCAGCCTGGTGCCTCTGGCTGAATGGGGACCGCAAATCGAGACTCATCCCAGATTCCCGGAAAAGACCAATGTGGAGTTTGTGCAGATCCTCAATGAGGGGGAACTGGAAGCTTTGGTCTGGGAAAGGGGAGCTGGAATAACCCAGGCCTGTGGGACCGGGGCTTGTGCCATTTTAGTGGCTTCCGTACTCAATGGGAAATCCAAGCGCCAGGCTAGGGTCAGGTTGCCGGGCGGGGAATTGTTTATTGAGTGGACAGAGGAAGATAATCATGTTTATATGAGTGGCCCAGCAGCTGAGGTTTTTCATGGCACCATTTCCCTAGATTAGGTATAATATTCACTAATACGTCTTAAGGAGGACCAAGATGAGAGAAAATAATGCTATGCAAAGTTTACCCCCTTACCTGTTTGCCAGGATAGAGAAAAAGATAGAAGATGCCCGGGAAAAGGGCATGGACATAATTAACTTGGGTATTGGCGATCCAGATCAGCCTACCCCCAAACATATCATAGATAAAATGTCCCAGGCCATATACGATGCTCCAAATCACCAGTACCCCTCTTCAGTGGGAATGATGTCCTTTCGCCAGGCTGTGGCCAACTGGTACAAGCAGCGTTTTAACGTGGATTTGGATGCTAAGACCGAGGTGGTATCACTCCTGGGGTCTAAAGAGGGTATAGCCCATATATCCTTCTGTTATCTGAATGCAGGAGATCTTAACCTGGTCCCGGCTCCCGGCTATCCGGTGTATGGAATCGGAACCCTTTTGGCCGGAGGACAATCTCATATTATGCCTTTAAAGGCGGAGAATAACTTTTTGCCGGTCTTGGAGGATATACCCTCCCAGGTAGCCCGCCAAGCCAAAATAATGTTTTTAAATTATCCCAATAACCCTACCGGAGCAGTGGCTGACATAGCCTTTTTCTCTCGGGTAATAGAATTTGCTCGCAACTATGATATCCTGGTCTGTCACGATGCTGCTTATACCGAGCTCTGTTATGATGGGTTTAAGCCCCCCAGTTTTTTGGAAGCTCCGGGAGCGAAAGAGGTAGGCATTGAGATCAACTCCTTATCCAAACCCTATAATATGACGGGCTGGAGGATTGGCTGGGCGGCAGGTAATTCGGCTGCGGTAGAAGTCTTGGGGCGCTTTAAGTCCAATGTTGATTCCGGAGTATTCCAGGCTATCCAGTACGCAGCCATAGAAGCCCTGGAAGGCCCCCAGGACAGTTTGCAGAGAATGCGGGAACTGTATCAGCAGCGCCGGGACACTGCCCTGGCAGGACTAAAAAAAATTGGCCTGGAAGTCACTCCCCCTAAAGGCACCTTTTATCTTTGGGTTCCAGTTCCGCAAGGCTACAATTCCTCCGATTTCGCTGAAGCGGTAATGGAAAAGGCTAATGTGGTTATCACTCCCGGTTTGGGTTATGGAGAACACGGGGAAGGCTATTTTCGGATAACCCTGACTGTGGATAAGGACAGGTTAGCGGAAGCCTTTGATCGCATTTATGCTACCATGGGAAGGTTTAAATAGGATGGGAAGGCCATCTGCTGCTAATAAGTGAGAATCCAAAACTAATCCGGTTCTGATAAAAGTCAAGCTTATCCTAAGCCAGGATAATTAGTGGAAAGGTTCAGTCCATTGGAGCCATGGAGCCCGAGACCGATAAATGGAGCAGAGGGGTAGGTGGGACAGGTTGGGGACAGGTTGGGGACAGGTTCCTTGTCCCCGCGTCCCCCTGCGGTAAATCCTACTCCTTGGTATACTTATCTTCCCAGCATCCAGGCAATTATGATAATGAATGAAACGATGGCCAGTGCCAAATAGTCTTTTCTGCTAAAAACCAGCTCCCGCAAATAGCTTCTTTTTCCCGGCTGGTATCCCCTGACTTCCATGGCTACTATCAGATCATCCGAACGCCGTAGAATGCTGAGGGTCAAAGGAGTAGCAATGCTGATAATTCGGCGGATTTTTCCGTTCAGACCGCCTGTTTGGTAGTTGGCCCCCCGGGCTAATTGTGCTTTTTGTATATTATTCATCTCTTGCTGAAGCATGGGGATGAAGCGAAGAGCCATCTTCACCATTAAGGCTATATTGTGAGAAGAAATGCCGATTATCCCCAGAGGCCTTAGCAAATGTTCTACACCCAGGGTAAGGTCTGATAGGGTGGTAGTCATAGTTAGAAGTGAGGCGGTCAGGATTAAAAGAAGGAATCTGGCCACGTGAAATACTCCCAGGTACAGTCCTTCATAACTAATCATAATCGGACCCAGGGAGAACAGCAGTATGGAGTTTACCGGAGGAAATAAAACATAGATCAAGAAAAGTATGGCCAGCAGAGGCCAGACCGGGCGACTGCTCTTGATCAGAAGCCCTATACCGATGTGGGCCAGCCAAGAGATAATGAAAACAACTCCGGTTATCACCATCAGTCCCGTGGGATTAAGGCCCATTATTAGAAAGCTGAGGGCTAGGACCGCCAGTAATTTAACCCTGGGGTCGCAACTGTGTATGGGAGATTTTTGGTCCATATACTGACCAAACTCAGGCATAGCGGTCTACTTTCCGGAATGTATAATTGAATTCCCTGCAAAAAGTTATATTTCTCGGGTTTTGGCCAGGGAATCCTACTTTAATTCCTTTATTGGTTTCAGCCAAGAGTAGATCTCGGCAACAGCTTCGTCAACGGTCAGAATGCTTTTTTGCTTATCGTAATAAGGCTGCAATCTGGTCATAAGTTCTACTATAATCGGCGGTGACAGTCCCAGAGCCTTAAGCTTTTCCGCTTCGCTTAGAATAACTCCGGCAGGTCCGTCGGCTATAATTTGACCATTGTCCATTAACAGTACGCGGTCGGCCCGCAGGGCTTCATCCATGTTATGAGTAACATGAATAATTGATATTCCCGAATTCTTTAGTTGGTCCAGAATGTTTAACACTTTCTCTTTGGAGGCCGGATCAAGGGAAGAAGTGGCTTCATCCAAAATAATGTATTTAGCTTCCATAGCTAGTAAGCCGGCCAGGGCCAGAAGTTGCTTTTCTCCCCCGGACAAGGTAAAAGGAGCTCGTTTCTCAAAACCCTTCAGGTCCACCATTTCCAGGGCCTTATTTACCCTTTGGCAAATTTCAGCACTAGGCAGTTTTAGGTGGCCCGGGCCAAAGGCAACATCCTCTTCCACGCTCATGCCCACTATTTGATGGTCCGGATTCTGGAAAACCATACCCACCTTACGCCTTATTTCTATATGATTTTTACTTTCCTTAGTATTCAGGCCATCTATTTCAATCTCTCCGCGGCTAGGAAGCAGCAAGGCATTTAGGTGGCGAATAAGGGTGGTTTTGCCGCTGCCATTAGCACCTATTAACACAATATACTCCCCTCTTCCTATGCTCAGGTTAATATCCAACAGGGCTGGTGGAAGATGGGGTTTATAAGTGTAGCTCAGGTTTTTGACCTTAATCATTATTTTCTCCTTGTAGCGTTTTTATTCTGGAAGCCAAAACCGCAGCAGTCAGTAATTTCAATAATTCAGGCAGAACAAATGGTACTACACCTACAAAAAAGGCCTTTATAAGTGAAAAGTGGGTGATGATGGAGAGCCAAAGGGTGCCAATGCTATAGATAAAGAGGTCCCCGGCCAATATAGCCAGGGCTATCCATATTATACCTGCTCTTGCCCAGAACTCCACAATTTTTCCAATAATATAAGCTCCAAGTATAAAACCGATGAGATAGCCTCCGGTAGGGCCAAAGAGTACTCCCAAACCTGCCTTGCCCCCAGCAAAAACAGGCAGACCCATGCAGCCTAGAATTACATATACCACCTGACTTAAGGCTCCGGTCCTCCCACCCAGCAAGACTCCACTCAGGGCGGTGAAAAAGGTCTGCAGAGTAAAGGGAACGGGCTGCATAGGAACAACAACAAATGCACCAATGGCTGTTAAGGCCCCAAACAAGGATGCATATATCATGGAGCGCAATGGACTGTACGTAAATGGCTTCAAGGCGGATACCTCCCAGCAGCTAATGTCGTCTAGCAGATTAAAACCATATTATACAGTCCCGAGACCATTGTCAACTAATTTTATAAATAAGGTTAACATTGTTGCGGGGGGTTCTTACTGGGGTTTAAAAAGTACTTCTCCGGACATGAAATGGTGAATATTACCCAGGCCATCCCGGACCAGGAGAAAACCATTGTTGTCAATATCAATGGCCTGGCCATCAGTTATTCCGCTAACTTGGTTGATTTTGATATCACGACCTATCACCAGGGATAAGCCTCTTACTTCCTCTAAAATTTCAGTGAAACCACCTGATATTAACTGCTGGTAGCGCTGCTCCAACTGGAACAAAAGGATTTGCAGCAGCTGAACCCGGGAAACAATACGCCCTGCTTCCTCCCGGACTGATGTGGGAATATAGCGCAATTCTTCGGGAAAACCTTCAATAAGAGTGTTAACATTTAAGCCCATACCGGTCACAATAAACTCGATACCATCCATATCGGTAATGGCCTCAGTCAGTATTCCAGCTATTTTTCTGCCCTTTATCAGCACATCATTAGGCCATTTGATGCCCGACTTTATCCCCACCTCTTGTAAAGTGTCAACAATGGCCAAGGCAATGGCCATATTAATCCGGGAAAGTTCATTAACGGGTAACGAGGGCCTTAATATCAACGATATAAGGATGCTCTGCCCCGGATTAGAGTACCATTGCCGCCCCCGCCGTCCGCGTCCAGAGCTTTGACTTTCAGCAATCACCACCGTCCCCTCTGGGTGACCATCAGCAGCTAACTTTTTGGCATAATTATTGGTGGAGTCCAATTCTTTAAAATAATAGTAATGCTCTCTGCCAAAAACCTGGGTTTGCAGTCCCTCCTCCACCTCCTCGGTAGATAGAATATCGGGGAAGATTGATAAACGGTAACCCTTTTTGGGGGAAGACTCGATGGTATATCCCTCTGATTGAAGGATTTTTATCTGCTTCCAAATCGTAGTCCGGCTCACCTTTAAAGTTTTACTTAATGTTTCCCCAGACACCCATTGGCCTGCTCTTTCTCTAATAGTTCCCAGGACTGCTTTACGAATCGTCATGCCTATCCCCCTTATTGTTAAGTATCTTTACTTATTATAACTAACATTAGATCAGGGGAAAATGCTTATCCCGATTTATCCGTTTCTGCCCAATTGTAAAGGGGATTTTTGGCCGCTCGTCTCCGGCATGGCCGGGAATTTTTATACTGGGCTATTTTGGCTGATATGGAGTTGTAAATCATCAGCCAGGGTAGTGTATAGTGTGGCATAGCTAGGGCCAGGGTTTGCAAGATAATGGGATAAAAGAAAAAGGCCTTTGGGGAGCAGTCCATGAGGCGGATCCAAAAACCATGGATAAAGCGGACTGGATTATTAAGCTTCTGTTAAGCATAGTTGTCAATAAAAAGTTGAGGGTATTATGCTGTGTAAAAGAATTCACGAAACAAAAAAATAAAAACAGGATTGCAAAAATATACAGCGGGATGTATAATTATTAATATTTCCCTAATGGTATATCCATACTATTAAGCAACTGGCTTGGGTGCCAACAAGGAGGACCAAGATGATAAAAGCAGGAATAATTGGAGATGGATACACGGCAGCAGAATTGCTCAGAATACTGGCAGGCCATGAATTGGTAGAAGTGGTTGCGGTTTTGTCAACAGAAAACGTAGGAAGAAGATTAGATGAGATCTATCCTCATCTAACCGGTTTTTGCCAACTGAAGTGCGAAGAGAGCAAGGTAGAGAACTTAATAGGCAGATGCCAGGTAGTTTTCCTGGCTCTTCCTCATGGATTATCAGTAAACATAGCCCTGACCCTCTTGGCACATGACATAAAATGCGTAGATTTAGGGGCCGATTTTCGTTTGAAAGATGTCTCCCTGTACAGAAAGTATTATGAACTGGAGCATGGGGCACCTCAGGTCTTAAAGCAGGCCGTTTACGGCTTGCCCGAAATATATAGAGAAGATATAAGAAAGGCTGAGCTGGTTGCTAACCCGGGTTGTTTCCCCACCAGCGCCATACTCCCCCTGGTCCCCCTGCTAAAAGAGGGGATAATTAAAGGAGAAGGTATTGTGATAGATTCCAAAAGCGGAGTTTCTGGGGCCGGCCGCACGGCCAGATCCACCAGCCACTTTTGTGAAGTAAATGAGGGGATAAAGGCCTATGGAGTAGGTACCCATCGCCATGGTCCCGAGATTGAGCAGGAATTGAGCTTGGCCTGGGGTCAGGAAGTGGATATGATATTTACTCCCCACCTGGTGCCTATGAATCGGGGCATTCTATCCACATCTTATCTAAAGCTGACCCCGGGCAGCCATCCGACTGCAGTAAGAGAGGCCTTGGAAGACTGGTATGGAAATGAATACTTTATTCGGATACTTCCGGAGGGCACTATGCCCCACAGCAAATGGGTGTATGGCAGCAACTTTCTAGACCTGGGTATATACGCAGATCCGGACAGCGGGCGGGTAATACTCGTCTCCGCCTTGGATAATCTGACCAAAGGCGCCTCCGGGCAAGCAGTACAGAATATGAACCTAATGTTAGGCCTGGATGAGACTCAAGCCTTGCGCTTTGCTGGAGTGCACCCATAAAAGGGAAAAATAAGCAAATGCTTAGAATCCTAAACATTTGTTGGCTTTTGCAAACTGACGAAATGGAGGGTAAAAGGTGAGGATTATTGATGGTGGAATCACAGCTCCCCGAGGCTTTTTAGCCCAGGGAGTATGTGCTCAGATAAAAAATCATAGCAAAAAAGACCTGGGGGTTATCTACTCGAAATATCCCTGTTCGGGGGCTGGGGTATTTACTACCAATCGGGTAAGGGCGGCCTGTATTGATTTAAACTTAAGTCATTTATACAATGGTCAGGCCCAGGCCATAGTAGTGAACAGCGGTAATGCCAATGCCTGCACCGGGTTACAGGGGGTGGCAGATGCTCAGTTGATGGCTGACTACGCGGCTGAGCTCTTAGGCCTTCAGCCTGGAGACGTATTGGTGGCTTCAACCGGGGTAATAGGTGTAACTATGCCCATGCCCAAATTAATTGAAGGGATCAAGGAGGCCTGCCACTGTCTGAGTGAGGATGGGGCGGCAGCGCTAGCTGAAGCTATCATGACCACCGACCTGATAAACAAGGAAATAGCAGTAGAGATTGAGCTGCAGGGAAGGCCGGTAAGGATTGGCGGAGTAGCCAAGGGGTCAGGCATGATACACCCCAATATGGCTACTATGTTGGCCTTTATTACTACTGATGCGGTTATTACTCCGGATTGCCTGTCCTCCTTGCTGAAGGATTCAGCTAATATCTCCTATAACATGATCAGTGTAGACCGGGACACTTCCACCAATGATATGGCAATAGTATTGGCTAATGGTCAGGCGGGCAACCCGGTCATTGCCGATGCCGGGAGTGAGGATTATAAAATATTTAAAGAGGCCTTGGATTTTGTCAACACCACCCTGGCCCAAAAAATTGCCCGGGATGGAGAAGGGGCCCAGCACTTAATTGAGATCAGGATCCAAAATGCCTCCGATGAGGAAAAGGCCAGGGTTATCGGCAGATCCATCAGTAGTTCCAATCTGACCAAGGCGGCAGTGTTTGGAGCTGACGCCAATTGGGGCCGGATACTGGCCGCAGCCGGTTATTCAGGAGCGGAGTTTGATCCTTATAGAGTAGATATATATTTGGGAGAGGTAAAAGTGGCCCAGGATGGTATGGGTCTGGCTTTTAATGAGCATCTGGCTAAACAAGCCTTGCAACAGGATACAGTAGTGATCACCGTAGACTTGAAGTCTGGATCAGCCCAGGCCACTGCCTGGGGATGTGATTTGACTTACGATTATGTCAAAATAAATGCGGATTACCGCAGCTAGTATTTTGAGGAAATAAAGAGCAATTAAACAATTGTTTAGCTTTAACAACAAATTGGAGGAGGATTATCATGGTTCTATCAGCACTGGAAAAGGCGGAGATACTGGTAGAGGCCTTACCATATATAAAGGAATTCTATGGCCGCAAGGTGGTTATCAAGTATGGCGGCGCAGCTATGATCGACTGTGAATTGAAACAGAAGGTAATGCAGGACATAGTACTGATGAAATACGTGGGTATGCACCCCATAGTAGTACATGGGGGCGGGCCGGAAATAAACGCCATGCTAAACCGCTTGAATATCAAGGTGCAGTTCGTTAACGGCCTGCGGGTAACTGACCGGGATACTATGGAGATAGTGGAAATGGTACTAGGGGGTAAGGTCAATAAAGAGATTGTAACCGGGCTTAATGCCAACGGGGGCAAAGCAGTAGGCCTTTCAGGCAAGGACGGCGATTTGATTAAAGCCCTCCCTCTGCCCGGTGGTGAAGAACTGGGTTTTGTAGGGCAGGTAGAGCAGGTTAATCCGGGAATTATTGAAACCGTAATTGAAAGTGGGTATATACCGGTTATTGCTCCCATTGGTATGGGTTCGGATGGTCAGACCTATAACATAAATGCTGATCTGGTGGCAGCCGATATTGCGGTAGCCATGAATGCGGATAAATTAGTACTCCTGACTGATGTGCCCGGCCTGCTGAAAGACCCCACCGATGCCGACAGTTTAATATCCATACTCAAGCTCAGTGAAGTTGAGAGTTATAAGGAGGCAGGCATTATAGGCGGTGGCATGCTGCCCAAAGTGGAATGCTGTATTCATTCAGTAAAGGGAGGAGTGGGGCAGACCCATATAATTGATGGGCGGGTACCTCATTCCATTTTATTAGAGATATTTACCAATCAAGGGATTGGAACCATGGTGGTAGATCAATAAGGGAAAGAAAGCTTTACCCTGGCTGAGATAACTACCCCGATGGTGGCAGACCAATAATAAGGGAAAGGGAATAAAAAAATGAACAATAGTGAAATAGCGCAAAAAGGGCAAGAGTATGTAATGAACACCTATGCCCGTTATCCCATAGCCCCGGTTAAAGGGCAGGGTTCCTACCTGTGGGATGCAGATGGAAAGCAGTATCTAGACTTTGTAGGAGGGATTGCGGTTTGTCTTTTAGGGCACAGTCATCCTGAACTGATCAAAGCCCTGAACCAACAGAGCCAGGAATTATGGCATGTATCCAACCTCTACTGGATTAAACCCCAAGTAGAGCTGGCTGAAAAATTAGTCCAGACTTCCGGCTTGGCTAAAGCCTTTTTCTGCAATAGCGGAGCTGAGGCCAACGAAGCAGCCATAAAACTAGCCCGCAAATATTTTTATCGCCAGGGGCAAACCCACCGGCATGAGCTAATAGTATTTAAAGAGTCATTTCATGGCCGCACTCTGGCTACGCTTACCGCTACCGGACAGAGCAAGTATCAGGAAGGTTTTGCTCCTCTGCCGGAGGGCTTTGTATATGCAGAATACAATAATTTGGCATCGGTGGAGGCCTTGATTGGATCAAATACCTGCGCAGTAATGGTAGAGCCGATTCAGGGTGAAGGCGACATCAAACCAGC